>JBJMLU010000078.1:0-38402 GCA_045805145.1 Flavisolibacter sp.
ATCCATTCAGCAACCAGTAAATTATGTAGAGAGTGTAACAGAATCAAAAGACAATACGGCAAAGTTGTCAAGAACAGAGGTAAAGGAACCGAAGGCAAAAAATATGGCGCTCGCTACCAAACAAGGCAAAGAATTGTCGGTGGATGAATTTATCGATTCGGTTGAAAGGGTGATGGCTAAAGGACATCACGGAAAGTCCATAACGTATTTAAATCCCAATAAAACCAAACAGGTTGTTCAGCAATCTGCCATCCTTGCGGGTGACAGCATCAGAGATCGTGCTGTTCCATCTGAACAAAAGCCACTTCACCAGCCTTTGGTCAATATGGATGCGCGCTACCAGCAAGATCCCGGACGTCCTACTATTTCCTCTTTGGAAGTCACGGTTCACAACAACAGTGCGGGAATTTTGAAAACCGTTACAGTGGACGTCTTCTATTACAAACGGGGTGAAAAGCTTTTTGACAAGGAAACACTTTACTTCAATAATATTCAGCCCGGCAACTCCCTCACAGTGTCCAAGCCAGGAAATAAAAAAGCTGTCTCCGCACGTTTTCAACTCGGACAGGTGGTGAATGGTGAATGGTGAATTACAAAGAAGTGATAATTATCAATGAGACTTTGTGATGACTGGAGCGATTAATATTGGCACGATGTCTCATAAATCGGGCGGACAGATGATTCGAAAGCACGCTTGTCTTAATCACGGATTTCACGGATTAAGAAAAGATTTCACGGACTGATGATTTCATAGAAACCTGTTCTCTGCCTAATTCCTAATTCCTCTCAATACCGTAATACCGTAATACCTAATTACCTCAATACCCATCAACACTCTTAAAATCTTCTCACAGAAGAATCACCTCCTCTGATCCAGAGTCCACGGGCATTACCCCACATGGAAATGCCCGCATAAGGACTTTTACCATTTACTTCCATGGCCGGTCCGTTGGTGCCCATGCTTCCGAGACTGCTCCCTGTTCCCACAACTCCGCTTCCGGTTTCTGTACCCGAAGAAGTAGATCCTGTTGTTTGAAGTATGATATGTCCATTGGCAAAACCGTAGGCTCTTTTAGGCATACCTACAATTCCGGACTTACTGATCGGTACATCGTATCCTCTTGCTTTTTCATTTAAGGCGATGATGGTGGGATCAGTAATCTGATATTTTACATTCAAATTCTGATTTGCCTTTGCCGTATAACTGCTGGCCGAATTCAGATGTACCGGTGTCGTTGTTAAAGATCGTAGGTTCTGAATGGCTTTAGATTTTCCGGAGACAGTTTTCTTGTCCTGTGCCTCTGAAAAAACAATTGTGAGCAGACAAATACAACTAAACAATATTTTTTTCATATCCATGAGTTTAAAATATTTCGATAAAATTTTATATACACAAATGCATTGCCATTTATTCACATCCACTGTTGCTATTGTGCTACATTTCAAAAAATAAAGGAACTTTATTGCAAGCCGTCTAAACAGGAAAAATCTGATTTAAAACGTGCTCAGCATTTGGCATAATAATTTCTGGTATGATCCTGTAAACCCTTGTCCAAAACAAATAACCGCAAAACACCATGCGCCAACTATTACCCCTCTTCCTGATATTGCTTTGCATTAGCTCCTGCAAAAAAAATAATGATGCGAAACAAAATCCCATAGCGAACAACAAGGCAGTTTCCTGGACAAAACATTTTGGCGGCACTGACTACGACTATGCCGCTTCCGTATTGCAATTGCAAGACGGCAGTTTTGTTTTTGGCGGTACTACCCGAAGCAACAACGGAGACATTCCGGGCACACGCTGGGGTTACGATTCCTGGCTCACCAAAGTAGATGCCTCAGGAACTAAGGTCTGGAGTCAGACTTATGGAGACCACGATGATGACTACGGCACTTCATTGGTAGCTACGCCAGATGGAGGATTCCTAATGGTAGGCTATACCAATGCGAATACACAGAATTATGCATGGGCTCTGAAAACAGATGCTTACGGTGTAAAGCAATGGCAGAAAACACTCAATACAAGTACAGATTCAAAAGCGCTATCCGTGCTGGCTAATGGAGATGGAACATACCTGGTGGCTGGTTATGCCGCTACCGGCGCCAACAGAGATGCCTGGATTAAAAAAATTGACGCCAGTGGGAATCAGATCTGGAACAAAACTTTTGGAGGAACAACCGAAGACTGGTTTACTTCCATGGTCAAGAATTCAGATGGTTCTCTTACACTCGTTGGTTATACCAATAGCAGGGATGGAGATGTAAACAACAGCAAGGGTAATTTCGATGGATGGATCATGAAGGTTGACGCTTCAG
This sequence comes from Flavisolibacter sp., assembly GCA_045805145.1. Classification (GTDB taxonomy): domain Bacteria; phylum Bacteroidota; class Bacteroidia; order Chitinophagales; family Chitinophagaceae; genus Flavisolibacter. The sequence continues at coordinate 2,320 of JBJMLU010000078.1, forward strand.
GTAACAAACAATGGAGCAACACTTTTGGTGGAAGCAATGAGGATTACCTTACTGGAGTCATCAGCAGCAATGACGGTGGTTTTATTGCAGCCGGCTATAGCAAGAGCGGAGATGGAGACATTCCCCAGAACAATGGCAGCTATGATGAATGGATCATTAAAGTAGATGGTTCAGGTAACAAATCCTGGATCAAAACCTATGGAGGTGCCAATGAAGAATACATCACGGGCATTACCAGGGCTTCTTCCAATGATGGAAGCTTTATCACCATTGGTTATTCCAACAGTACTACCGGTGATGTATATCGCCCCAATAACAATTACAGTGGATGGCTGTTGAAAATGGACGCCAATGGAAATAAGACAGAAGCCAGCACTTATGGTCACACTTCCATCTACGACGACAAGACCAATGCACTTATTACTACTCAGGATGGTGGATATATGATAGCTGGATATACCTGGGCTGAAAGCCAGGGATACGACGCCTGGATCGTGAAGATTGGCCAGCTTTAATAATATTTTTCGTGAACATGAAAATGGAAGCGGTGCTTCCATTTTTTTTGTGCTTCATCGAATTAAATTGCACGATGCAAACCATCGCTTCAGAACTTCAGCAAATTATTCAAAAATATTTGCCTCCTCTACAATCCATCAGCGAAGAAGATTATGCACTGAAATCCTCCCCTGATAAATGGAGTAAAAAACAGATTCTTGGCCACCTCGTGGACTCAGCACAAAACAATATTCGCAGGTTCATCTGCGCTGTCTATGAAGAGCAGCCAAAGGTGGTATATAATCAGGAGCAGTGGGTAGAGATCAACCATTACCAGGAATATCCTGTGGATGATCTCATTGTATTGTGGCAGCAGCTCAACAAACAAATATGTTTTATTCTTTCACATGCATCGCCGGAACAGGGCCGGAGAATTTGCCTGACTGAAGCAGCGCACCCGCTTGACTGGTTGGCTTCTGACTATATAAAACATTTAAAGCACCATCTGCACCAGGTGCTGGAGCTGGATGCTGTGTCTTATCCATAAGAATGCGCCCGGAGATGAATGATAAAAAAATTTAAAGAGCTGGACTCAGAAGCAGTAAATCTGTTTCCGCACGCAGTAATACGAATGTTTTAACGGGTGATTATTCTGAATTACTACGCTTGCCGGGTAAGTCCAAATCAACCATCTTGTTATTGATTTTTTAACAAGCAAATATTACGTTTTGGTAAGATACCCCTGTTTCTACAGGGGTATCTCAATTTGTAGAGTCCGCCTGCCATGAATGGAATTGTGGATGGCATTGTTTTAGATAAGGATAAGATGAATTCTATTCACCTAACTAAATTATGATAACCATGAAAAAGATTATTGGTATTTCTTTCTTTCTGTTTTTCGGCCTGGCCTCTGCTGGCTATGCACAAAGCACAGTAGACAAAGCCGGACACGCAGTAAAAAGCGGCGCAAAGACCGTCGGACATAAAACTGCAAAAGGAGCAAAGACTGTTGGACATGAAACTGTAAAAGGAGCAAAAGCAGTTGGACATGAAACCGCCAAAGGCGCAAAGAAAGTTGGAAATGAGACCGCTGAACTGGCCTCTAAAGGCAAGTCAAAAGTCGTTGACAAAACCTACAAAGACAAAGTAGGACCCGACGGACAAACTATTTATATAAACAGCGATTCAAAGTATTACTGGGTGGACAAAAAAGGACACAAACAATATGTGACCGAATCACAGCTCAGAGACAAAGTAAAAAGTTAAATAAGAGCCGTGGATCTACCACGGCTTTTTTATTTCTTCCCGCTGCTCTGTTCTTCAACGGGCATCCCTAGACGTAAATGAAATCATTTCGGGAGAATAGTTCTACAACCAAAAAACCCTGGAAAGAAATTCCAACGGAGAATTTTAACAGTGTTGTCCCAACAACCAGTAGAGAACTACAAATACAATGATGGTTCCGAAACAGCCGCCACCTAGTTTTTTTGCGCCATACCCTGCGATGAGTGCCCTAAGCCAGTTCTGCATAATGATTTGATTTGACCGGGATGATTCAAAAAATTATGCCATTGGCCTCGAGGGGACCTTGTTTCCCGATCATTTTCTCTTGAATGCTATTACAAATCTGACATCCGGTTTGACATATCGCAAACAAGCTGCTATGTAAAAAAATTTAATGCGCGAAAGCCTGCCGATTGTCGTAACTTCTATGTCCATTAATCACCAAAACACAAAGCCATGACAACTCAGGAAGCTATCATGACCACACAGGAAGTGGCCAACCGTTTCTACGAGCTTACAAAGGAACAGAACTGGAACAAGATCCAGGATGAACTTTTTTCCCAGGATGCCGTAAGCATTGAGCCTGCCGGATCTCAGGGCATGCAAAATGCGGAAGGATTACCCGCTATCAAAAAGAAAGCTGAATTGTTTGAGAACATGGTAGAGCAAATGCATGGTGGCTATTGCAGTGCGCCAGTGGTAGGTGGAAGATTCTTTAGCCTTGCCATGGGCATCGATGCCACGATGAAGGGGCAGGGAAGAATGAAGATGGATGAAATTGCCGTCTATGAAGTTAAAGACGGTAAGATCGTCAAAGAGCAGTTCTTCTTTTGAACTTCGAAAAAATTTAAAGCGGCAGGAGAACCTGCCGCTTTTTGTATACCATAACCTTCACAAGAAAAAAGGTTAAAGCAAGGAGGGGGGAGTCATAATACGGGCAAAATCCTGCCTTAACCTTTATTCTTGTTTTCCTTGTAACGTTTATCCGGAGTGCCATCTTTTTTTACGTGTGCGGTGGTTTTGGTTTTTGCCGCTTCCTTATTTTCTTTATACCTCATGTCTGGCGTACCATCTTTTTTTGTTTTGACACTTGAACCAGCAGTGGTGGCTGTGGTGGAAGAGACAGTGGCTGTCTGTGTTTTTTTAGGAGCAGTTACTTTCCTGGTTGTGGTCTGATCAGTTTTGGTAGCTTGCTTTCCTTTGGTTTGGGCAAATCCAAAGGCATGAATTCCAAACATCAGGACAGTGATCAGTAATAGTTTTTTCATGTGGTAGTTTGTTTGCACCAAAGTAGTTCATTTCGCTACCTGCGAAAAGCCGTTAACATCTCATTAATAAGAAATAAAATAAGAACAGATCAGGGTGCTACATCAAAAAAACCTATGCAATAAAAGGAACTTTATGGCTAGGCAGTAAGGTGTTCATCAAACCCAAGTTCCACCAACCGCTTGTAGGCCTGCCATACATCCTGTGGCATGGACTGGGCGATCTGGAAACCTTTTTCTGCGTAAAGAGGGATTCTCTGTGTATCACCAACCATGATATTGATTAGTTTTTCCAACGGTATTTCTACGGTCGGGTAATTTTCAAAATCGATCTGCGGTGATGTGACGAAAATGGTTTTGTCCGGCCAGTGTTTTTTGAATGTGGCGTAGCTCCTTCTTTCCATGTAAGGTTTCTGCACTACAATGAATCGTTGTGGATTCAACCCCAGGCTTTGAAGAAGTTGTTGGGTGAATATAATGTTCTCTCCTGTATTCGTGGAGCGGTTCTCGGTGAATATGGCTTCATCGGGCACTCCTTTTTCCCTTGCAATGCGCGCAAAAAGATCAGCCTCCGGTTCCGACCACATTTCCTTTGTGAGCCGACCAAGACCGCCCGAAAAAATGATGATCGGCGCCCAACGATCCAGCCACAGTTCTGCCGCCCGGTCGGCTACCCTCGTATCGTGACTTCCCAAAACCAATATGCAATCCGATTTTTCAATATCGTGATGCATATGGTGATAATCCCATAGTTTTTTCGCGAGTGTCTTCACTTCTTCCGTAATGAAAGTTTTTTTATTTTGTTCCATGAAGAGACAAAAATAGTGAATGGTGAATGGTGAATAGTGAATGGTGAATAATGAATAGTGAATAGGGAATAGGGAATAGGGAGATGAGTGGTACGGTGAAGGAAAAATTTTATTGATGTTTCTTGAGATAGGTTATAATGATTGAAAATCGAATCATGGATCTGCAATATTCGTTGAGTCGAACCGTTTAAATCCAGGCTTATGAAAACAAAACCTGCTTTACTGTGCTTGCTTCTGCTGATCTCATTTTTTCCCGATTGCAGGAAAAAGCAGGAGAGCTTACCACAACGCACATTTTACATGGGGGTTACTCCCTGGCCATCCGATTTTACCACGGTGGCCCAGGATCAGTCTTATAGTTTTATACAGGACCACTGCGACTTTGTATCACACCATTTTGATGAAGGCATACCCTATGAAGAAGCATGGCAACACCAGCCCTTTCCACAAAGTCTGGTGAATGATCTGAACGAACGCAAACAAAAAACCGCCGGTAAAAAAATTCTTCTCAGTGTATCGGCACTTGATCTTAGCCGACATCAAAAAGCTGGCTATTATTCCTCCGATTCCATTCCGGACAGCACAAGGAAATTATGGCAGCAGCTCCCTTTCAATGATCCAAAAATGGTAGCTGCCTACACCAATTTTCTGTCGTACATGATCGACTTGCTTCAACCATCTTTTGTGAACTATGGCGTGGAGAGCAATGAAGTTCATTGGGTCGATAGTTCCTTCGCTGCATACAAAGATTTTCTTTCACAGGTGTACGCGCAAATGAAAACAAGATATCCGCAGCTGCCCTTCTTCTTAAGTTTTATGGTAACAGATGATCCAAGGTCACTTGCCCTGGCATCGCAGCTTCTGCCCTATTCGGATTACATCACATTAAGCGCTTATCCCTATGCTACAGCGGCTTCTGTGGCCAGTGGAAAATCAGATCCGTCCGTTTTGCCTGCCGATTTTTTTACCCGTTTCCTTGATCTCGCGCCTGCAAAGCCCTGGGCGATTGCAGAAACAGGCTTTATCGCACAGGATCTTGTAATTCCTTCTTTATCCTTGAACATTCAGGGCAATGTTTCCTGGCAGGAACAGTACCTGGATCAACTGTGCACATTGTGCGAAAACAGAAAAGCAAAATTTCTCGTATGGTTTTGTTCAGCCGATTATGATGCAGGCGATCAAAGACTAAAACAAATGGGTCTGTACCAGGATTTTTTCGGGCTATGGCAGGACACTGGTCTTCTCGACGAGAACAACCACGCCCGACCTTCCTACAATCTATGGCTCCAATGGATGCAGAGAAAATAGTAACACGGATGTCACTGATTAAACTCAGATTTCACACCCGCCCGTACCGAACGGTACGTTCGGGCGGGGATCGATTAATTGGATTATCAGGATTGAATGAATTGATTTCGCAGCAAGAACGTACTCAATTCCTACTCAGGGATTTCAAGCATTAAGAAAGAATTTGAGCCTGCCAATACGAAACAGCAAGTTCGGGCGGGCCTGACAATTTCATAGAAACCCGGTCCTCTCCCTAATTCCCAATTCCTAATTCCACCTCAATAGCTCAATACCTCAATACCATAATACCATAATACCTTAATACCCCATTCCCCAACCCATCCTTTGGCTCAATATTTTCTATGCTACCCAAAAGGCACCATGAAGATCGGAACCACCAGGGTAGAAACATTTAGTGATGGCGTCATTGCCATCATCATCACCATCATGGTGCTTTCTTTGAAGTTGCCCGACATCAACCACAGGGACTCGGCCTGGACGGTGCGTCATCAATTGTATGAGCTCCTTCCCTATTTCGTTGCTTATGCTTTCAGTTTTTTGATGATTGGAATTTTCTGGACCAACCATCATCACATGTTTCATATGCTGGAGAAAACCGATGAAACGCTTTTGCTCCTCAATCTTTTGTTTCTTTTTTGGATGAGTCTTATTCCTATTACGACAGCTATGATGGGTGCCAATCCAACTGTATCGGATTCGGTTGCCCTTTATGGATTCATTATGCTGATGACCACTTTGAGTTTTGCCATCATGCGCACTTATACACTGCGCAAGAACCTGGTGCATCGCGACCGGGACAAGGACATCACAGCCAAGATCAGGTGGGTGTCGCTCAAAGCCAGAAGCAAAAGTTATATTGGAACAGCGGCATATTTATTATCCGTTCCCCTGTCTTATGTAAGCATCTATCTTGCCTATATTTTTTTTCTCATTCCGCCTTTTGTGTTTTTTATTCCAGATGGAATCGACGACGAGCGGCTGGCGAATAGAATTGAAGAAAAAAATTTTAGGTGAAGTAGGTAGTTAGTAGTTGTAGATACGAACAGCTTTTCGCTTGTGCAATCTGTATTGTAGATAACTGTAAATTTATCCGTTAATCACCATACCATGCAAACCAATGCCCCGGAATTGATACGGAGCTTTCCTTTTTTGGCCGGGGGCGGAGAAACCGGAGAAATGATCCGCTCCATTGACTGGTCGGCCACGCCACTCGGTTCTCCTGACCAATGGCCACAGAGTTTAAGAACCTGTGTGCGTATTGTTCTTACTTCACGCCAACCCATGTTCGTATGGTGGGGCAAGGAGCTAATCAATATCTATAACGATGCTTATATCGATATCGTGAGAGGCAAACATCCTGGTGCCATGGGAAAGCCTGCGAATATGGTATGGAAAGAGATTTGGGACCAGGTGGGGCCAAGGGCAGATACGGTAATGCAAAAAAACGAGGGCACTTATGATGAGGCGCTTCTGCTCATTATGGAAAGGAATGGTTATCCCGAAGAAACTTATTATACGTTCTCGTACAGTCCTGTACCTGGCGATGATGGAGGAACTGCCGGAATTATTTGCGCAAACACAGATGATACAGACCGCATCCTGGGTGAAAGACAACTCCGAACTTTAAAAGACCTGGGAAAAGGAATCATCGATTGTAAATCGAATGAGGAAGTTTTTCGAAAGTCAATTGAAGTACTTAAAAACAATCCTCAGGATTTTCCGTTCGCATTTATTTATGAACTGGACCAGGAAGGTAAAAAAGTACGGCTCGTGAATTTTGCAGGCAGTCAGCAGATTCCATCTGAGATTCCGACGGAAATAGATATTGCAAATCAACTGGACATCTATCCTTCATTTGCTGCAGCCGTACAGACAAACAAACCGCAACTAGTGAACGGCCTGCGCAAACGTTTTAAGTCGCTTCCTTCCGGCGGATGGCCCGTGCCTCCTGATCGCGCGCTGGTTCTTCCCATTATTCAAACAGGACAAAAAAATCCATATGCATTTTTAAACATCGGACTCAATCCTTATCGTGTTCTGGATGAAAAATATTCCAGCTTTTTCCAGCTCATTGCCGACCAGCTGGCAACAGCTATTTCAACCGTGCATGCTTATGAAGAGGAGCGCAGGCGTGCAGAAGCACTTGCAGAAATTGACCGTGCAAAAACAGCTTTCTTCAGCAATATCAGTCACGAGTTCAGGACGCCTCTCACGCTCATGCTCAGTCCTCTGCAGGAATTAAAAAGACAGGAAGAAGAACTGCCAGAAGAAGCGAGGAAAAACATTGATGTCTCTTACCGCAACACGCTTCGTCTTCAGAAACTCGTGAATACGCTGCTCGACTTTTCGCGCATAGAAGCGGGAAGAATGCATGCGCGATACGAAGAAACAGATCTTTCCCAATTGACCATAGATCTCGTCAGTTCTTTTCGTTCGGCTATTGAAAAAGCAGGCATGGAGTTGATCGTGGACTGTCCTGCGCTTTCTCATACTGTTTACGTGGATGTAGATATGTGGGAAAAGATCGTGCTCAACCTCATGTCCAATGCGTTCAAGTACACAAGAACAGGAAACATTACCGTAAAATTGAAGCAGCAACAGAACTCGGTTGAACTTTCCATAACAGATACAGGTGTAGGCATTCCCGATGACCAGGTGGAAAAAATATTCGAACGATTTCACCGGGTTCAAAATACCAGTGGAAGAAGTCAGGAAGGAACGGGCATTGGACTGGCATTGGTGCAGGAACTTGTACGCTTGCATCATGGCTCTATCGGAGTGAAAACAAAATTGGGATCGGGTTCTGTTTTTACGGTTACCATACCCACGGGCCGCGAGCACCTGCCCGATGAAAATATAATTTCTGATTCCAGTGTTAGAACGATGGAAACAAGACCGGAAGCATTTATTGGCGAAGTGATGAAATGGCTGCCCGAAGAAAAGAAAAAAGAAAATACAGGCGGCGTTTCGCAAAAACTTAAACGTACCAATAAAGACCTTGTGTTGCTTGCTGATGACAATGCCGACATGCGCGATTATGTAAAAAGGTTACTCAGCACCAATTACGATATCATTACTGTTGAAAATGGAAGGCTGGCACTTCAGCAGGCGCGCGAGCAAATCCCCGACCTCATTGTAAGTGATGTGATGATGCCGGAGATGGATGGCTTTGAACTGGTGAAGAGATTGAAGTCCGACTCCTTTACTGCTAGAATTCCCATTATCCTCTTGTCGGCTCGCGCCGGAGAAGAAGCAACCATTGAAGGACTCAATTCGGGTGCTGAGGATTATCTGGTAAAACCGTTTTCGGTAAGAGAGCTGTTGACAAGGATCGATTCCAACATCAGGATCGCGCGTTTGCAAAACTATGCGGCACTACAGATTCATCACGTGTTCATGCAGGCACCTGTTGCTATTTCCATTCTCAGAGGTCCGAACCTGGTGATAGAACTGGCCAATGAAGCCATTTTGAAAATCTGGGGAAAAACAAACGAAATTGTAGGTAAACCGCTGCTCGAAGGTATACCTGAAATACAAAACACTGCTTACCCCAAAATGCTGCAGGAAGTAATGGAAAAAGGCGTGACCCATCACGCGAGTGAACACTCGACAGAGCTGATAAGAAACGATATTGCCGAACAGGTATATTTCAATTTCGTTTATCAACCACTTGTTGAAATTGACGGTTCGATATCGGGCGTGTTGGCAGCTGCAAATGAAATAACCGACCAGGTGGAAGCAAGAAAAATAGTGGAAGATGCGGAACAGCGCCTACGACTGGCAGCTGAAGGCACGGGACTGGCAACATGGGACCTTAATCTTCTCAACTCCCAGATCATCTACTCTCCGAGACTAAACGAAATTTTTGGAAGACCCCGCAGTGCGCGGATGCAACATCGTGACATGCGTTTACAAATTCACCCTGATGACATCCATACAATTGTTGAAGAAGCGTACGAGGTTGCGATGAAAACCGGTGTTTATTTTTATGAAGCAAGAGTGGTATGGCCCGACGCCACTGTAAAATGGCTGAGGACTCATGGCAAAGTTGTCTATAATGAGGAAGCTGTACCTGTAAGGATGCTCGGCACCATGATGGATATTACCCGCGAAAAAGAAGCAGAAATTCACCTGAAAGAAAGCGAAGAAAGATACCGCAATCTTGCAACGGAACTTGATCTCAGGGTGAAATCAAGAACCGAAGATCTGAGTGAAGCCAATGAAAGGCTGGAAAGATCAAATAAAGAACTTGAACAGTTTGCATTTATCACCAGTCATGATCTTCAGGAACCACTGCGCAAGATTCAGACTTTTGGACATATGCTTCATGATAGCTATGGAAAAGGGCTGGACGTGAAGGGAAAAAACTACCTGGACAAAATGTTGAGCGCCTCAAAAAGAATGTCGAAGTTGATCAATGACCTGTTGAATTTTTCACGCCTGCGTCAGTCAGGTGAGGGTCTGGTTAGGGTTGATCTGAATGAAGTGTTGGAAAATATCAAGAATGATTTTGAACTGGTGATCCAGCAAAAGCGTGCCATCATTGAGCAATCGGACTTGCCTTGTATCGAAGCAAACCCTCTTCAGATGAATCAACTCCTCTACAACCTTTTGAGCAATGCTTTAAAATTTACAGCGCAGGGAAGAAAACCCCTTATTCATATCAACTGCCAGATCGTTGACAAAGAAAAGGGCCAGCAATTAAATCTGCCCGACCACAAGACTTATTATGAACTCACATTCTCTGATAACGGAATTGGATTTGCACAGGAATACTCGAAAAAAATTTTCCAGATCTTTCAAAGGCTGAATGCACAGACCGAATATGAAGGCACCGGCATAGGACTGGCATTGGTAAACAAGATCATAGAAAACCACAAGGGTCTTGTCTTCGCCCGCTCTAAAGAAGGAAATGGTTCTTCATTTCATATCATTCTCCCCGAAAGCCAATAGAGTAGTTGATAGTTGATAGTTGATTGTTGGTAGAAGAAAGAGAGATTTAACCGACAAAAGTGAGAAAGCGTATGGTTGCTCATAGCTCACGACTCATAGCTTTAGTACCCACTATCAACCACCAACTATCAACTATCATCTATTCCTATTGATTGTAACTGATTTGGAGCCGCCCTTACGCGAATAATTGAACAGGTCTGACTTATTGTGGATGTAGCGATCTTTGAAAATCTGATGAATGTTGGAAGGCTGTTTTTTTCCATTCACGGTAAGTTCCTGGTCGGATAGCTGAAAGGAAAGCGGGTCCGTATTTTTAATCAGCTGATTTTGTAAAAGATCGCTGATGATCTGGTCCACTTCATCGTTTGTTTCAGTTTTGGTATAGTCTCTCACTAATTTTCTTTGCATTTGCTCCATGCTGCGCATCGAGTCTCTCATTTGCTGCATTTGTTCCCTGCTCTTTTGCATGATTGACTGCTCCAAATCCATTTGTTGTTTTTTCAGCTCCTGCATTTCACTCAATTGCCTTTGCCTGTCCTCTTGCATTTCTCTTTCTTTCATTTGGTGCTGGCTCAATAATTCCTTTTGCTGTTGTTCGTGTTCACGTCGCATGTCTTCTCTTTCCCTTTCCATTTGTCTTCTTTGTTCAGATTGCATGGCCCGCATTTGCTGCATTTCTTCTGCCGATCTTTTCATGCGAATCTCCTGTTGGTCCTGGATTGACCCAATCAGTTCCTTGTATTTGCCGATCTGCCCCTGTGGCACGTCGGTGCCGTTAATGGATAGACTGGTAACCTGGTCATTCTGTTTTTTAATTACATATTTTTTACCTGTTTCGTCCGTGGCTTCGATTACTGTCTTACCATTATCTGAGTTTGAAGAAATGCTGGGAAAAGATTTGGCAGCAGGAACACTCTTGTTTACCCTGGGAACCGTATCGGCATAAAGTTTTTCTCTATTCACCAACGAAATCTTTCCTTCCGCCATATTCTTAGCAACAGGTTTTAATTTGGGTAATAACACTTCATACTTTACAATAGAAGACTCTTGTTTTTGTTTTTCTCCCGGAAGGATGCCGAATGCCATTAGTGCTGCAAGGCCGGTGGCCAGGATAATCTTTTCCATAATATTCAGTTTTTTATTTTCCTGCGTAAGCATGCGCCTCACGCGGTTGAGTAAGTAATTTTTATTGCCGCCAATTCCGAGTGCCAGGGGAGACGCTGTGCTTGCAAACTCCTGAAAGGAGACGAGCGCTTCCAGGTAATTCCCTTTTGCGGGCAGACAGGCCAGGACTGCATCATCGCAACATGCTTCCCTTTCTTCACGAATGCAATTGGAAATCCAAATAATTGCAGGATTAAAGAAGAACAATACCTCTGCAAGGCTTTGCAGGAAGTTTACCAGGAAATCGCTTCTGCGGATATGTGCGAGTTCGTGCAATAAAATGGCTTCCACTTGTTCTGCAGGCAGGTTTGCAAGTAAACCAGCAGGAACAAGTATAACCGGTTTGAGCCAACCGACGACCACTGGAACTTTCACCAATTGCGATTCCAGGAAAATAATGGATCGATGTAATCCCATCTTTTCTGAAAGCTGAAGCAGTCTTTGTTTCCATTGTGTGGATACCGGCTCATTGGCAAAATGCCGGATGCGATAGATATAACGAAGTCCTGAAAAAAGCTGGATGCACTTTATTACAAAAAAGAAGAACCACAGAAGAACAATGGCCCAGGCATGTTGATCTAAATAATCACTAAACCCTGTTGATAAATTTTGTTTTATTCCTGTTGCAGATTGTTTTAATTCAAGAGTTGCTTTTGAAGAAATAGATTGATAATGAATGGTTGCCGCTGCGTTTTTGCTGATAGAATTGGAAGAAGCACATTCTTTATAAAAAGTGATACTGGATGTTAAAAGAAAGCAACACAGTACCGCCAGTAGCAACTGATACCTGTATACGGCCCTGCTTTTCCTGGTGCAAAGAATCACCAGGCCTGCAACGATCGCCGCTACAATTCCCTGCCAGAGAGAATGGACAATGGTCCAGCACAAGGCCTGGAATAACCGGGTAGAAAATTCTGTAAAAAGAAGTTCCATAAACCTTTATTTATTTCGGTCGATCTTATTTATGAGCTCTTTGATCTGCTCAATTTCTTTTTTAGAAGTTTTTTTATTCCCCAGCAATTGCACCATCAGCGAGCTTGCAGATCCATTGAACATGGTATCGACAAAACGTTGCAGGAGAAAATTCTTTGTCCTTGATTCTTCCACAGCTGCACTGTAAACATGTTTCATTTGCCGATCATCGCGCGTGAGCAGCGCCTTTTCAACCATGATCTGCATTAGTTTGAGCGTGGAGGTGTATTGCACTTCTCTTTTTTCTGCATTGAGATGATCATTTACAAACCTCACGGTAGAAGGACCATGCTGCCACAATATCTGGAGGATTTCCAGCTCAGAACGCGTGGGTTCAGGTAAAACTTTGCTTTCTTTTTTATTTCCCTTCATGAACTAAAGGTAGGAAAGTTTTCGTACGAAAAAATCTTTACCTCTGTTTTTTATCTTTCTTATAGGTTGTCCTATGAGGATAGTTCCCTATTTGTTTCACTTCTGATCCCTTATTATATTGGTCAAAGAATTGTGCGATTGCAGAACCAGGAACTAAGAAGTTTTGTAAAGAATCCGGTCTATGAAAAAAAATTATTCTACCGCAGAACATCAGTTCATGATCCACTCCGGCGTGGGTGTTGCCAATTATTTTATTCGGGATGAAGGCCATTTCCAGGTACGCTACCGCGGAGGTATACAGGAATTTACCACTCTGGTAAAGGCCTATCTTTTTTATGTGCAGCTAGGCGAAGAAGCATCTGTGTGGGATATGACTGTGGAACCCATCCTGGTGGAGTCAAAGATTTGGAAATGATTTGAGCCGGCAGTCCTCAGACGTCGGTCGTCAGTCTTGTAGCGGCAGTCTTCCTTTCAGTTTTGTCATTCGATGAAACTTATGTGGATCAGTCTTCCTTAGGTAATTGCTTAGTGATTAATCAGGGAGAGTTCAATTGCAATACAAAAAAACTCTTGCGGTGCTCTATCCCGCATTTTTTCAGGGACCTTTGCGTTTACTTCCTTTAACCAGTTTATTATATATGAGTTTCACCTAATTCCAAATTCTAATTCTAAATCTTATATCCTAAAATACATTAGCAACTAAGTACATAGTAAATACATCTTACAAAAATTTATAAAGGAGAACAAACCCCCATGCGTCTATTGCATAAATGAGATCAAATTTCTATCTTACAATTCAATCCGCTCCTATGAAAAAAATACTAGCTGCCATATGCTGTGTGCTTTGTATGCACAGTTTTTCCCAACCTCCAATGGAAGTCAGCAGCTCACATCATAAGTTTACCGGTGAAAAAGTATTGCTCAAAGCAATTGCCGTTATTGTCAACCCGGAGGCCAATAAAAAAATCCCTATCAGGAAAGTAAATATCTGTCCGCTGGAACCACCATTTTCTGCACAGAGTCCATTTATCGATCAGACGAAAGTGAAATTCAATTATATTTTTTAGGTATTGCTGGCATGAACCGGTGATCCTTCCAGAAATTTTTTCAGTGAAGAACCAACGATCTCGGTCCATCCCTGAACAAAATTTTCTTTGGCAAAATCTGGATTGGTGGAAGGAAATGTTTCCAAACCGGAATGCGTGAGCCTGACCCTGGTCTTTTTGCCTTCAGGATTCAATTCGAAACTAACCAGAGAGTTGCCTTCATATCCCTCATAGCGCCAGCTATGACTCAATTTCCTTCCGGGAATGGATTCTGTTATTCTGCACTTGTGAATGTATTTATGGGTTTCTGTTCCACCTTCAAACTGGAATTCAAAACCAATATCTGCGCGAAAGCCAGGTATATCAAAATACCATTGCTTCATCAACTCGGGAATGGTTAGCGCATCCCATACTTTTTCTACAGCTGCATCAACAACCTGTTCAATGATGATCGGTTCATTATTCATGTAGTTTATTGATTTGTTTTAAGAATCCTGTGATGCAAGGTAGAAAAATAGTTGATAGTTGGTCGTTGATAGTTGATAGTATGAGAAAAGATGGGAGATAATGGAGGGAGATGATGGGAAGGGATAAGCTGCGAGCTGCCCATCCCCATCGGTTTAATCAACTACAAACTACAAACAAAAATTCCTGCCCTCAGGCAGGAATTTCATTATGCTTTCTGTGTTCGTTCGGCGGGTCTTGTGTCGGTAATGGATGCTGTGGTATCATTACGGAAGACCACTACTCCATCAAATACATCCACCAACACCGGATGATTTCTATCCACTGTGCCTGCAAGAATTTTTTTGCTGAGTGCATTGACAATTTCTTTCTGGATCAATCGCTTCAGCGGACGGGCACCAAACTGCGGATCGAATCCATTTTCAGCCAGGTAGTCCACCAGGTAATCGGAGAACTCCAGCTGAATACCGCCTTGTGCTACGAGTTTTTTCAAATCCTCCAGCTGAATGCGGATGATTCCGCGGATCTCTCCTTTCATCAAAGGCTGGAAAAGGATGATTTCATCTACACGATTGAGAAATTCGGGACGAATGGTTTCCCTCAGCCTTGTCATCACTTCCTGCCTGGTCCTTTCCACCACCGCATCCTTATTCTTTTCATTGACGTCGGAAAAGTTTTCCTGAATGATGTCGCTGCCCATGTTGGAAGTCATGATGATGATGGTATTCTTGAAATTGACCAAACGGCCTTTGTTGTCCGTGAGGCGTCCATCATCAAGCACCTGCAACAAAACGTTCCAGACATCAGGATGGCCCTTTTCAATTTCATCGAGCAGCACTACCTGGTAAGGTTTGCGACGTACTGCTTCGGTAAGCTGTCCACCTTCATCATAGCCTACGTATCCGGGAGGCGCACCTACCAATCGGGATACCGTATGTTTTTCCTGGTACTCGCTCATGTCGATACGTGTCATCATGTGTTCATCATCGAAGAGATAGTCGGCCAGTGCTTTTGCCAGTTCTGTCTTACCCACGCCTGTTGTACCCAGGAAGATGAAAGAACCGATGGGACGTTTGGGATCCTGCAAACCTGCACGACTTCTTCTAATGGCATCTGCCACTGCCGTAATGGCCTCGTCCTGTCCTACCACACGTTTGTGCAATTCATCCTCAAGGTTCAACAATTTTTCTTTTTCACTTTGCATCATCTTCGCCACAGGAATCCCGGTTGATTTCGCCACACTTTCCGCAATATCTTCTGCATCCACCTCTTCTTTCATCAGTCTGCGTGAATGTGTGCTCAGCTCATTGAGCTGGTTTTGCAGATCTCCAATATTTTTTTCCTGTTCCTTGATCCTTCCGTATCTGATCTCGGCTACCTTTCCATAATCTCCTTCACGTTCTGCGCGCTCGGCTTCCTGTTTCAGGTTTTCAATTGCAGCTTTAGCATTCTGAATCTTCTCTACAAGTTCTTTTTCTTCCTGCCATTTTGCTTTCAGCGTATCACGTTCTACAGCAAGGTTAGCGAGATTGGTATTGAGGTCTTTTAATTTCTCTTCATCATTTTCCCTCTTGATGGCCTCACGTTCGATCTCCAGCTGGCGTATCTGACGTTCCAGTTTGTCCAGTTCCTCGGGCATGGAATTCATCTCGAGCCGGAGTTTGGCCGCACTTTCATCAATGAGATCAATTGCTTTATCGGGGAGAAAGCGATCGGTAATGTAGCGAACGGATAATTCAACGGCGGCAATGATGGCTTCATCCTTAATGCGCACATGGTGGTGTGTTTCATAACGGTCTTTCAATCCACGAAGAATGGAGATGGCATCTTCGATACTCGGTTCTTCAATCATCACTTTCTGGAAGCGGCGTTCCAGTGCCTTGTCCTTTTCAAAATATTTCTGATACTCATTCAACGTAGTGGCACCAATTGCTCTGAGCTCGCCACGGGCCAGTGCAGGTTTGAGAATGTTGGCTGCGTCCATAGCTCCTTCACCTCCGCCTGCGCCTACCAGCGTATGGATCTCGTCGATAAAAAGAATGATCTCCCCTTCACTGGTGGATACTTCTTTTACAACACCTTTGAGCCGCTCTTCAAATTCACCTTTGTACTTGGCACCGGCAATGAGTTGTCCCATGTCCAGTGCATAAATTGTTTTTGATTTCAGATTCTCCGGAACATCACCATTCACAATTCGCATGGCCAGTCCTTCTGCAATGGCTGTCTTACCAACGCCAGGTTCACCCACGAGGATCGGATTGTTCTTGGAACGACGGGTAAGAATATGCAGTGTTCTTCTGATTTCTTCATCACGGCCGATCACCGGATCGAGTTTACCCTGACGTGCCAGCTCAATTAAATTTTTTGCATATTTGTTCAGCGCATTGAACTGGGTTTCCTGGGTTTGTGAATTCACGGTTGATCCTTTTCTAAGTTCCGTGATGGCAGTAGCCAGTCCCTTTTCAGAAAGACCAAAATCTTTCAGAAGTTTTGCTGTATTATCGCTTCCCTGAACAAGGGCCAGGAGCAAGTGTTCCGGGGTAATGAATTCATCGTTGAACTGCTTGAGTATTGCGCCTGCACGAAGCACCACGTTGTTGGCTTCCCTCGAAATATTTTGCGCCGGATCGGTGCCCGATACCTTGGGAAGGGCTTCAATCAGTCGATCGAGGCGAGATTCGAGCTGTTGTGTGTTCACAGCATTTTTTTTCAGCAGGTATTCCACCGGAGAATCCTCTTGTTCGAGAAGTGCTTTTAGTATATGTTCCGTCTCGATATTGCTGTTGGTATGATTGAATGCAAGTTGCTGTGCAGCCTGGATAGCTTCAGCAGCCTTAATAGTAAAATTCGATAAGTTCATATAACAGAATTATAATTTGATTCGTAAATTTTCGTTTAGATAAATGAACCGGCATAGTCAAATACCATCTTACGATACATACGTATCTATTCATGGCTTGATAATGATCCGGGATATATTTAGTTTACAAACACCAATCCACTTATAAATCCACCGAAACAATGTCATATAAAGTTACTATCAACTGTCTGAAATTCAGTCTGCTCGGCCTTCTCCTGCTATTTATTCAGTCGGGTTTTGCCCAGCCGAACAAGAAAAATCCAAAGGAATTCGGTGTCACCCGCTTTGAAGACCTTGATGGAGTGGTTCAAAGAAATGCCAGGCTTCTGGGCAATAACTTGGTGGCAATGGTATGGACCGACACTTTGTTATACAAAAGAGAGATGGGAGCATTTGATTCGAAAACAGTTGTGCCGATTGGCTCGGCCAGTAAATGGCTCACAGCCGCCCTCGTCCTGAAGTTTGTTGATATGGGCAAGATCTCCCTCGACGACAAAGTATCTAAATACATTCCTCTTTATGAAACTTATGGAAAAGGGTATATCACCATTCGGCATTGCCTTTCTCATTTCACAGGTATTGAGTCGCAGAAGTTGGGACTCTTTGGTAATAAAAAAGCTGCTTCTCTCGACGAAGAAGTGGCTTCATTTGCCAAGAGGGAAATCAAAAGCAATCCGGGCACTGAGTTCTTTTATAGTGAGACTGGACTGAGCATAGCAGGAAGAATTCTTGAGATCGTCACCAAGAAAAAATTTGACATGCTGATCAAGCAGCAGTTGTTCAACCCGCTCGGCATGCGTAAAACAACTTTCAGCCAGCTCGATAATTCTGCCATTGATCCTTCTTCCGGCGCGCAGTCTAGTGCTGATGAATACATGCACTTCCTTGTGATGCTGCTCAATAATGGAAAATACAATGGTCAGCAGGTACTCAGTGAAGCTGCCATAAAAGAATTGCGTCATATTGAAACAAGTCCCCAGTTGATCAAATATGCTCCCAAAGCAGAAGAGGGTTTGAATTATGCGTTGGGTAGTTGGGTGGTGGAGGAAGGCGGAGACGGTGAAGCCACCGCGCTGGCCGGCTCTGCGCTCTATGGTACATGGCCTGTGGTGGACTGGTGTCATGGCTATGCCTGCCTGGTATTTACAAAATCGCTGGAAACAGAACAGAAGAAAGAAGTCTACACGGAAATGAAGGAAACTGTTGATGAAAAGATTCCATCGAGATGTAAGTAGCGGCGTTCATTTTTTTACCTAAGACAACGCAGGTTTTGTTTCTCGCCAAGACGCTAAGGGAAAAAGCCGCAAAGGATTTTTTGTATTTAGTTCAATGATTCTTTATTGCAGTGGCTTTCATTTATTCCAGGAAGTGAAGGCTATCAAATGCTTTCAAACAAAAGCCGTAGGACACTTCGTAGTATAGCAAATTAAAAATATTCTTTGGGACTTTTTTTCTTAGCGTCTTGGCGAGAAACAAAACCTGCGGATTTTTTTGAATCACTGATTTCACAGGTTAAAATTGGATTTCACAGCGATTTCATAGAAACCTGTTTCCACCCAATTCCTAATTCCTAATTCCCAATTCCTTAACTCTCCTTAACCAGCACTATCCTCGCCCGATCTGCTTTGTATATGTCTTCAAAAAATTTGGCAAGGTCGGAAGCACCAGTTGCGGGATACTTTCCGGCAAATTGTTCCCTGACGCGGTGATAGCGGACCTTGTTGCCCTCTAATTTTACAGAACAAGTATAACTGCCAAATTTTGTTTGAATATGCACATCCTGTGATGAAGCTTCCAGTTGATAACCTTGTGGTAATTCAATTTCATAATCATCTTCATCCCGGAAGGCAAAACCAAATAAAAAATCTGCCGTTCTTTTTTCGTCGGCATCAAACTTCCTGCTGGTGCGGTTTAAAATATTCGGTGTTAAAAAAAGACGTTTGCCCGTAATGGTGGCATAACCCGATACAGAAATTTCCAGTTCCTCATTTAATTCAGGAAGCAGTTTCCTGTCCTCCGCATATTGAAAATTGCTGACGTCGTAAGTAGATAACTCGAGTTCCTGTTGAAGGATCTTCTGAACTTTTTCCCTGGAAAGAGCATTGATCATCATCTGCAATTCATCTTGCTGCATGGCTGAATACCTGGTACTCACTTTCATATCCAGTTGGCCTTCCTCATTCACTTTTGCCTTAATTTGGCGATACTGAAGATTCTCCCGAATGGTATAACGCGGTGTGGAAACCAGCGTTCCTCCATCTTCATTAATGACAAGCGCTTTACGGTTTGCTGTAAAGCCGCTCATGTAGCCAGCCACCAGGTCATGACTGGTACACTCCAGCCACATGGTATCTTTTTGAAACGGCACACAAAGGATCACATGGTTGAACTGTTCGCAGGGAAAATCTTCAAGAATTCTTGATTGTGCATTCTGTCCTGCATACACCAATGCATAATTAGCTTTAATGCCCGCCGCTTTCAACAACGAGTACATATAGTTGCTTAGTGCCTTGCAGTCACCATAACCTTTTTGGGCAACGAATGAAGCTTCAAAAGGTTGCCAGCCACCAATGCCCAGTTGTATGCTGACATAGCGTGTATTTTTTTGAAGATAGTTGTACAACACCCGCACCTTTTCTTTATCATCGGTAATTCCCGTTGTGAGATTATGAACGGTTTGAAGAATCGCATCAGGCAACTGGTCACGGTTTTGATTCAAGACATACTGGAACTTTCCAAATTCTTTCCAGCTGCTCATATTTCCCTTGTATCCCTGGATCTCAAAATCAGTAGGAGCGAAATAGATCATGGTGGTCAGCTCTCTCCACTCAGGCGAAGCATAAGGCCTTTTGATGCCAGAAAGATTTTTTACCTCCCAGGTCATGTATTTCTTGCCGTCATTGACTGTAATCATCGGCTGGTCCTTGTAATTGAATTGCCGGTAACGGACTTCATATTTTTCCGGACAGATAATGGTGCACGTACTTTGCTCCACAGCCGTGTACTCCGCATCTTGTGGCAACCAGGCAGGAAAGAACAGGGTATTGTTCCATTTGATCTCTACTTCGTATTCCACTGTATAAGGATAGTCTTTGCAATAAAAGCGGTGCTCTTTTACCCGGTCATCATCAACCAGGTTGTTGTCAGTTGCACTGAGGTCCTGAAGATCCTTCGACTTTAATTTTTTCAACGCATTTCCTGCAGCGTCATAGAGCGTTCCTTCAATGGAATGAACCTGGCGAAGTTGGTCATAATACTCGCGCATCATAGCCTGGCCATCGCCATTTTCATTCAGAATGGTCAGGACATAATGATGTCGCTCCACGGTTTCATTGGTACCGTAAATCCGAAACTCCAGTTCATCAACTCTCTTCACTACATTGGCATTCTTCATCAATCCGGCAGGAATGTCACTGACCGGATATTTTACACCTGCACGGCTGCTGCATGCACAGGAAACAAGAAGGATAGAAAGGAAAATATTTTTCATGCTTGCTTTTTCTTTTTGAATACGATCTGCTCATTCTGTTTTTTTACCACTACATTGAAAAATTCACGAAGAACATCATATTCCTCCGGCAAATAAAGGGTACGGTTGATCTTGATGCGTGTTCGCATGGAAATGGTATTTCCGGAAAGCGAGATCCTGTATTCGAAATAAGCGCTTTCTTTTTCATCCATCTTCGCGATCATCTGCTTGGGCAACTCGTCCACTACGTAGCCGTCCGGAACTTCCATAGTCAGCAAATAATTTTCATCCATCGTGTAAGGCATTTCTACAGGGTAGTATCGAACGGCTGATTTAAAAGGATTGGTCTTGTATCCTTCGCCGAACATTGGGTTGAAATAAAAGATATCTTCCTTGGGCTGCGGAAGATTCAGGTCATATTGAACCGCAACCGGAAAGTCGTACTGGTCCAATGAATCTATATGTGGCTTGTCAATCTTTGCCTCATTTCCCAGGTCTTTTTCTACCTTTTTAAAAAATTCTTCCTTGCCCTTTTCTTTTATCTCGTCACGTATGTAATAAGAATTTACATAGCCAGGCGTTTGTTTCAATACACCCTGCCAACCACCTTTGTCCACATTTGAAACAAGTACCGAGGTAAGACTTCTTTCTCTCAAAGAGTCCGGATAGAAATAAACGGGTGGAGCAGCTTCCTCCACCACCCTCGCATGGCCGTTGTAACAGCTGGGCAGCAGATGGTTAAAACCAAGGCGGGAATGGCTGGCGTCGAGATAATAATCATTTCCATCCGCCATTGCCTTAACGATCACATAATTAAAACTGGTGAGCATGGGATACATTTCCAGCGCATAACCATGGTTGGTAGTGCTAACAATAACCGGGTCGGCGCTGATGCCCGCATGGCGCAACATGGCCGTGAGTAAAAGATTGATCTCCGATACAGTTCCTTTTTTAGATTTCAGCGTGTTTTTGAGCGATTGTTCTGCATAAAGCGCGTTGTGTTCGGTGCAGGTGAAATTATCACGAACATAACTGAAGATCCGTTGCGCTTTTTCCACCTGGGAATGCGCTCCAAGTATGACAGGTGTCACTTCATCTGAAAGCCAGTTGTTATTATTTTTTAGTCCGCTTCCAAAATAATCTGAAGACAACAGACTTTGGGTGAGTCCTGACCAGGTGTTGCGGTAATCGTGTGGTTGCAGCGGCATGGATTGCGAAGAAAGCTGAAACTCGATTGCAGAAAGGTGGTTTTTAATGGCGGAAGTAAAACTCTCTTCCTTGATTTCCGGAACATCTTTCATTACCCATCGATAATCGGTAATGCCGGAATTAAAGCTAAATCGGTCTGTAGCTTCGGCAGACCGACTGTCCATCACGGTAAAAGTTGATACCCGGTCTTTTTGATCGTTGATATACATAGGCTGGTAGCCGTGACTTAAAAATGCATACGTAAAAAACTGCGGTACGCTCAGGGTGTATTCGCTCCACAACACAGGTGAGCCTCCCTGGAAATACCAGGGATGAAGAATTTGATAATAGTCGGAAGTGAACTGGTATTGAAATTCAATGATGCAGCCATCCTTTACATTGGGCATGGTAAATTTCCTGACCACGTGATTCTTGTCGATCTTTTCTTTGAAGACAGAAGATTTATCCAGTTTGCTCTCCTGGATTTTTCCATTCTCCAGGTTATAAGTCACTCCTTTTATGTCCTCCAGCTTTTCTTCTGCTTCACCTTCAGAATAGAGTAAGATCCTTACATCAGCTTCATCAAATCCATTCTTATTGAGGATATGCACCACCCGGTGACGTTTGTACAGGACGGAAAACCATCCCTTTGAATTTCCTTCAATGGAGGCTTCGCCAACATCGCTTAATACTACAGCATTGGCACCACTATCAATCCCGTAGTATTTTTTTTGAAGTTCTTCGACAGAAATTTTTCCAAACTTCGTATAAGGACTTGTTTGCTGGCTAAAAACACTGAAACTAATGAGGGTAAAACACAGCAGGTACAAAGGTTTCATAGCAGTTGTTGTTGATTCAATATCAACTTTTTTTATTGTTTTAAAAATGAATAAGCCGAAAATTTTTGCTGGTATTTGCATGAATTCGTCGAACAAATCATTGCCTACCTCCCAATCGCCAGCTTATTATTTCCTTCTCTGAATCTTTGTCCTTCCATCATCTCCAATAAATGTCTCTTAACTTCTTCCCTTCTTACTGTCTTACTCTATACTATCTTACTATCCAATTCTACTTCCCAAATCCTTATTCTACCAACTATACTTTCCTATTCACCATTCACCATTGACCATTCACTATTCACCATTCACCATTCACCCCGCCTTCGCTGAAGCTACGGCGGGCAGGCATTCACGCCTTCTTCCTCAACACAATCTCTTCGCTTTCTTTTTTCACAACTGCTTTGAAGAACTCGCGCAGCCTGGAATATTCATAGGGCTGAAAAACGGTGCGCGTAATGCTGATGTGCGATCTGATAGAAATAGTGTTGCCTGAGCTGGCGACGGAGTACGCAAACTCAGCACCCCCTTCCCCATCCAACCTCACGGTGTCCTGAGCGGGCAATTCTTCCACTGTATAACCGGAAGGAATTTGCAGGGTTAGCAAATAGATATTGTCCATGGTATAAGGCATCTCCACCGGATAGGAGCGTACAGCCGACACAAATGGATTGGTTTTGTAACCTTCACCAAACATGGGATTGATATAAAGAACATTCTCCTTTGACTGGGGTAGTTCAACCTGGTATTTCAGTGTTATAGGAAAGTCGTATTGATCCAGTGAATCGATCACTGCGTTTTTGATCTTTGTCTCATTTCCCAGATCCTTTTCTACCTGCTTAAAAAATTCGTCTCTGCCCTTTCTCCTGATCTCATCACGGATGCGGTAAGAATTAAAATAGCCGGGTGTTTGTGTGTATTCAGCCTGCAAACTGCCTTTGTCCTGATAAGAAAGTACTACTGTGGTGAGCGTGTTTTCTTTTAATGAATCTGCATGAAAATAAACAGGCTGCGCATATTCATCTATTATTCTTGCATGTCCATTGTAACACTCCGGCAGCAAATGATTAAACCCGAGCCTGGGCCGGCTGGCATCAACATAATAGTCGCTGCCGCCTGCCAGCACCCTGACGATGACATAATTAAAACTTGTAAACATCGGATACTTTGTGAGTACATATCCATGACCGGTAGTGCTGATGATAACGGGATCGGCGCTGAGGCCTGCATAACGAAGCATGGCTGTGAGCAGAAGATTGATGTCTGATACCGTGCCTTTTCTCGCCTTCATTGTGTTTTTGAGCGACTGCTCTGCAAAAAGCGCGTTATAGTTTGTGCAGGTGAAATTATCCCGAACATAATCGAAAATCTGTTGTGCTTTTTCCAGCTCGGAGTGAGCGCCGGAAATGATGGGAGCAATATCACCAGAAAGCCAATTGTTTGTATTACTTATCCCCCGGCCAAAATATTCAGAGTTTAAAAGTATTTTTGTTAGCCCTTCCCAAGTGTTCTTATAGTCACGGGTCTGAAGCGGCTCCGCTGTGGCAGAAAGCTCGAACTCGATTCCGGACAAGTGATTTTTGATGGTGGACGTAAAGCTTTCTTCTCTGATTTCAGGGACATCTTTCATTACCCATCGATAGTCGCTAACAGCCGCGAAAAAATTGTAACGGTCAGTTGCACCCACATAGTGACTGTCCATAATTGTAAAATTTGTTACTCTGTCTTTTCGTTCACTGATGTACATGGGATGATAGCCATGACTGATAAAAGAATAGATAAAGAACTGGGGCACGCTCAATTTGTATTCACTCCACAATACGGGTGAACTTCCTTGAAAGAGCCAGGGGTCCAGCACTTCTATAAAATCGGAGGAAAGCTTGTATTCAATCTCTATGATGCATCCTTCCTTTACATTCGGCATGGTGAATTTCTCAACCAGGTGGTTCTTATCGAGCCTGTTTTTGAAAATGGAGGAGCTTTCCAGTTTGGTCTCCTGGATCTTTCCATTTTCCAAATTATAGGTCACCGCATTTATTTCATCGAGTTTTTCTTCAGCTTCTCCATCAGAATAGAGTGGAATGCTTACATCAGCTTCATCGAATCCATTTTTATTGAGTATGTGCACTACACGATGGCGTTTGAAGACGATCGAAAACCAACCTTTCGAATTTCCATCAACAGAAGCCTCGCCCACATCACTTAGAACAACAGCGCTGGCATTGGTATCAATTGAATAGGTTTTTTTCTGAAGTTCCTCAACAGAAATTTTTCCAAACTGGGTAGGGGCACTTGCTTCCTGGCAAAAGACATGGGTACTGAGCAGGGAAAAAAAGAACAAATACAGCGCTTTCATAGTTTCATTGTTGACGCGGGTCAATTTTTTTTGTTTTAAAATGAATAAACATCCGGGTCGTCTGCCTTCAGACACTGTTCTCAAGTAATCATCCATCTTCAAATCATTTGTAAATGAGCTGCCGACTACATAACAGAGCCTTCAGTACATTCGATGTACCGCTGTTTCAAATGAAGTTTTTTCCTTCATTTCCTTGCAATAAATGCTTCTGATTTCCTTAAAGTAAGAACCAGCCTTCTATCAACTTTCCATGATCCTTCCTTGCAGCTATTAATTATTCATCTTTGACTATTCACTATTCACTATTCACCATTCACCATTCACCATCCCCCCTTCCTATAATCCGTTAAATATAAAAAAGCAACAACAAAAAACACTAATGGTTTTTACTTATTCTTCTAGTTTGTATCTTACTGCGCATGTATGAACGCAAAACACAGCCCCTTGCTTCCAGAAGAATATTTTATAAACGCCTTTTTTTTAATATTCTCTTTGCTCTGGGCATTATGGCATGTTGCCTCGTTATTGGCGTAATCGGTTATCATTTTATTGCACACGCTCTGTGGATCGATGCATTTCATAATGCATCCATGATCCTAAGTGGCATGGGACCGGTGATTGATATAAAAAATACCGGCGGAAAGATATTTTCTTCCCTCTACGCTCTTTTCAGCGGAGTGGTATTCATCACCAACATTGGTGTGATCCTCGCTCCGCTTGCTCATCGTCTCTACCATCACCTACATTTGCAGGATCATACAACCTCCTGATCATTATCACGTCTATTCATTGTGACAAAACCGCAACATACCCGTTTCGTTAAAGAGCTGGCAGTAATGCATGGCTTTGACTACTGCGGAATTGCCAAAGCAGAAAGACTGGATGATGATGCAAGACGTTTGGAAAAATGGCTGGCACAGGGCATGCACGGAGGAATGAAGTACATGGAAAACCATTTCGATCTGCGCATAGATCCTTCACAACTGGTGCCCGGCGCAAAATCGGTGATCACATTTCTGAAAAATTATTTTCCTCCAAAAGAACTGAATAGTGAAACAAGGATTTCGAAATACGCTTATGGTCAGGATTATCACGAAGTGATCAAGGACAAACTGAGAATGGTGACTGTACATCTCCAGGAAAAAACAGGAAATTTTCATGGACGTGGCTTTGTAGATTCGGCACCTGTGCTGGAAAGGACCTGGGCACAAAAAAGCGGACTGGGTTGGATTGGAAAGAACGGTAACCTGATCACAAAACAAAGTGGTTCATTTTTTTTCATTGCCACTCTCATTACCGACCTGGAACTGGAATATGATGATCCGTTCGCAAAAGATTTTTGTGGCAATTGTAGCAGGTGCATTGATAGCTGTCCTACCGCTGCAATCCTTCCCGATAAAACCATCAATGGAAGTCAGTGCATTTCTTATTTCACCATAGAATTAAAAGAAGAGATCATTCCGGAAGAAATGAAAGGAAAATTCCAGAACTGGATGTTTGGCTGTGATGTTTGCCAGGACGTTTGTCCCTGGAACCGCTTCAGCAAACCACATGAAGAAACTGCATTTCAGATTCTGCCCGAGCTGCTCAATCTTTCCAGTCACGAATGGGAATCGATGACCGAAGAAAGCTTTCGAAAAATTTTCCGTCACTCCCCCATTAGCCGTTCCAAATTCAAAGGCATACAAAGAAATCTGAAATTTCTAAAAAGAGAAACCGGTCTTGAATGAAAAGCTCCGCATGGTATAATCGTACCGGTCGCTGGAATGATCAATGCCCATCTGCCATTCTGTAGTCTTAGCGAGTTTTTTTTGCGAATACCCAAAGCTCATAACCAGGGAAAGTTTTTTGGCGATCCTTGCTGAATACCCAAGACCCAGGTCGTAGTAAGATCCGTTGTGATAAGAGCTCCAGGAATCATAGATCATGTTCGTCTTTTCTGTTTTGCCCCAAAGGTTGGATCCCAGATCAACATACATGAAAGGCGTTTGTTCCCGATCAAAAAAACCCGTGCGCAAAGAAGCAAATAAAGGAAAGCTGTGCATGGAATAGTGATCCGTGCTGATTCCGGCTCCGAGCGCCAGAATTTTGTTTCGGACTCCGTTGACTGTTTGAAGCTGGAATCCATTTCCTGAAGAACCCATAGCAACACCCACCTGCGTTAATGAAAAGAATTTGATTCGCTGCGCTTCAGCAGATTGGAGAAAGAGAAAGAAAATGGTGGGAAGGAAAATTTTTTGAATCATGTTCCTAGTTTGTAAGTCCCATCCTGCTCAACAAACGAAGATGCATCGGGTTGGAATAATCGTATTGATATAGTCCATCACTTGCCACCACCAGCGCCTTGCCATTCGCAGCAATTACATCAAAAGTTTCGAGGCCGCCGATGGTTTGAATGAGCTTCAGGTTGCTGGCATCTGCAGCATCGTAAAGTTTTAATCCCTGCTTTCCATCACAGATAAACAATAGCATTCCATCTTTGGAAAGCCCGAAGGGATTGCTCATGGGATATGCTTTTAACAAGGCCGGATCGGTAAAGTGATTGAGCTTCACCACATCGAGCTCATTGGAAAACCCCTGACAGGCAGTGCCCGACCTTAAGGTAACAAAGGCATATTCTCCGTCAGCGATCACGGGGTCACAGCTACGCACATGCGCAAATTGTCCTTCCTGCACCGGCAGATCAGGATTATTGGTATTATAAATGAACATACCGGCAGTTGAACCAATGAATAGTTTGTCCTTGAATGGATAAATGGTTTCAATATTGGCGCTGATCGGAAAGTTGGAAACGAAAGACGGTCCGTCGGAAATTGAGAACACATTGAGTCCTGAATTGTTTACGGTGTAAAGACGCTCGCCCAGTAAAGCAAATCGGGACATGGATCCGCCAGCACCATAGGGTGAAACAGAGGCTGAATTAAAACTGTTCTTGTCGGCAGCAGCATAGGCCATATAAATACCACCGCCCTGGGGAATTTGATTGACGTTGTCTTGAGCAGTAATGGTTGTGTCCTTTTTCTGCCAGTAGGCAACAACCAGCGTGGAATCTCCTGTAAAATTGCCTCCGTAAATGCGCGAAGCAAATACATGCTCTACGATTTTTTTAAGTACTACTGCGCGCGGATTGGAAATATCTATGGCCACCAGGTCGGAAAACATGTCGGCGTACAATGTATTTCCTTTCACAGCCAGGTCCATATTGCCCGGTAGGTCTATGAAGGCCACGTTCTGAGGACTGGACGGATTGCTGTTGTCGATAACATGAATGCCACGGTCTGTCTCGTTGAGAAAAATATAACGACCGATGGTAAAGATCTTGCCTGGCCTTTCAACAGCCATGGCCGCATTACTCTTGATATTGGCTCTTACCTCCGCCATGGTCTTATACACCGGAACATAATAAACATAGTGAAAAGTGCGCTGGTTGGAATCTTTGATGCAGGATAAAAGCAGAACGCTGCAAACAAGCAACACGCTGGCAGAAAGACTAAGACTTTTCATCTGGCTGGTTTTGATTTTGCGGGCCATCACGTGGCCACCGGTCTGACAACGGAATAAAGAAAGCCGTTGCGTGACGTTATTTATTTTTCAAAAAATATTTTCGCGCTCCAGGCCATTGAATAAAGATGATGTCCGTTATTGTCCTTTTCTGTTTCGGTAAATGAATATTGAATCGCAGGGCCGGTCAGCAACTGAACTTTCCCAATCTTAATTCCATAATCAAGCCCAAGTTCTGAGAAGATCTGTGTATGATGAAAAGCACTCTTGTCATAATAATACAGTTGCGAATGCGCATTGAACTGGAGGGCATTGGTCTTTAGCAACTGTTGCAGCGAAAGGCCGCCGTGGAAAAACAAAGGAATTTTTTTGTGGACCTGGTACGCCAAATCGAACGGCAGGTCAATAAAATGATACTTGTTGTAATAGTCCTGCATGCTTCCTCCTGTATTGACAAAAGTCCGCTGTGCATTGAAGGACGCAGTTGTATTGAACAAGGCATTACTTACAGCTACACCCACTTTTGTTTTGGTGCTATAAAACTGATACAACAGTCCGGTAGTGAATCGTACCCGCTTGTTTAAGTCTTTTGATGCCATGGCACCAGCAGAAAAATAAAGGTCCTGTTCTACAGGAGTAGAATAAGAATAGTTAACCAGCGGTGGCCGGGGCAGCGAGGCAACAGGAGCAGCATTCATGGACTTTGATCCATCACCGCCCAGGAATTTAAGTCCATTGCTTGATCCTGAAATTCCGATTGCTGAAGATGCTCCAAATTTCCATTTCCGTTTTTTTGCCGATACGGAACTAATGGGCGGATGGGAAGCAACAAGATCACTCCTGCTGATGGGAACTTGTATCAGAGGCGCAGTCAAAAATTTTGGCAAAACCCGGAGGTTAATTTTTTCCCCGTGCATATATCGGACCGGTGAAACTTCATCTTCATTCGGTTCAGAGGGAAAAATATTTTCAGCTCGTTCATTCTTTTCAAAACCGTTAGCTGACAAAGAATAATTTTTCTTTTGTTGGTGTTTGCCGCCACCTTCTTTAATCCGGCTAATAGATGCATTTGTAGCCAGTCGTTCATTTGGAACACGAGGTTCGCTACTTTCATTCAAACTCGGAGGTACCAAGGCATTTACATGACCATCAGATTTTGGTGAAGAAACGGTTGAAGATGTGCCAATCTTTGTGTTGGTATTGGATAAAGGACCGGGAGAAACCTTCTGGTTGCTTTGCATCCACCATAGTCCACCCGAGAGCAGCAAGGCAAGCAGGGGCAGCCAGAGAATAAGTCGCCTGCGGTCTTTTTTATTCCGGATCTGCACTTCAATCTTTTCCCAAACAGGTGATGAAGGAACGAAGTCCAGCTCCTCCATTTTTTGCCGCACCCGTTTTTCAAATTCATTTTGCATATACGGCTTTTTTATGATCATTATTTTTTTGCTCAATCCACTGAATCAGGAGTGCTCTCGCACGCGCATACTGCGAACGCGACGTGCTTTCCTGGATACCAAGAATTTTTCCAATTTCCACATGACTATAACCTTCTACTGCATACAGGTTGAAAATAGCCTGGTATCCCGGAGGCAGCTGGCGAATCAGGTCAGCAAGCTCCTTGGCCTCCATTTTTACTTCAGGATGATTTTCTTCGCTGGCAATGTGCAGGTGCTCCTCAGGAAAAACCAGCTCACTCTGATAACGGCTGTTGCGCTTCAGATAATTGATTGCCGTTGTCACCATGATCCTCCTTATCCAGGCGCCCAGTTCTCCCTTGAACCGGTACTGGTGAAGGTTCAGGAACACTTTCACGAAAGCCTCCTGTAATACATCTTCGGCATCAACCATGGACTTGGTATAGCGATAACACACACTCAGCATGCTGCCTGCATAAAGGTGATACAGCTGTTTTTGAGCAGCCGGTTTGCCTTTCAAACACTCTTTTACCAATAAGTAATAATCCATGAAGATGTCCAGCAGCCCATTTGACAACCCAATCAGCCCTGGCGTTGCAGCGAAAAAATAAAATATTGGGAAGCACCCTGAGCAGCAATTAATATTTTCTTATATATCGGTCTTGTTTACCTTTATTCTGCCGTTGCATAGGATTATGAGGAGAGCCTTTGCCTACATAATATTTTGGATTACGATTGGGATATTATTTGATCAATGTCGAAAGACGAAAGAATATTCTTTTCCAAACCGGGTTACTGATTTCACAATATACGAATTGGTTTCCGACACTTCTTCCCAAACTGATACTGCACTGACTTCAAACATTGTCCGAATCGAATCAAAATACAGTTATGATTCTATATTCTGGCAAATCAATGAAGGTCCCAGGCATAAAGCGAATTTTTTTCAACAAAGGTTTAGTATGGAAGGTGTTTATCACATCAGGATGACCATCTACAGGTGGGAAGCTGGCCATGTGATCACCGAAGCTATCACTAAGCCTTTGACAATTGTAAACAGAGAAGGAGGCGCAGCTTATCTCGGAAACTTCAAAGGAAGCACTTCATTGCAACCTCAGGACAGTTTCACCATTCAAATTTTCAGGATACTTGATGATCTACCTTCCTATCCAAAGAACACGCATGTCCTGAGCAATCTTCCCAAAGGCTGCCTTTCACAATTACCCACAAATCCAATGAACCCCCTGACAACGCTAAGTTTCGGTTACCGGATGTTTGTAACGGATGCGCCCAGATGCTTTCCTGGAACCACATGCATTGGAAACTTTCAATCCGGTAAATTGATCATTGATTTCGCTACTATCGATACCAGCCAGCCGTTTGATCCTACTTCAGGAACTTATCCGTCAAAGGCAGTACGATTTATTGGATATCGCTTATAAAATTTCTTACCGTTAAAAATTAATCGATAGAACTAAGAAGTAAGTATAAAAACGCAAAGGACGCAACGGGCCGCAGTGAACCGCCAAGAGAAACCATTACGATACTTTGCGATTCTCTGCGTTCTCCGCGGTTAAATCTGCTGGCTCAGAATTGCGGATCGGCCGGGGTATTGGGATTGTTATCCCTTTCTAAAAACGGATAAGGAAGAAAATTGCGTTTCTTCTCCGACGTTGGCCGGTTAAATCGGCGCATGTCTTCCAATTTCAGTCCCGACATATACAATTCTATGCTTCTGTGTTTGTAAATCAGGTCCAGTATCTGTGCCTGTGTCAAAGGACCCACAATGGGTGGCAGGTTCGCGCCTACACCATAAGGATCGCCCGCAGGTGTTTTGGTTACCACTTTGTTCAACTCAATCAAAGCATTGGTCAAGTCATTCTGCCTTGCATAGGCTTCCGCTTTGATGAGGGTCATTTCACCAGGCAGATATACGGGCCAGGGCGTAGCGGAAGCAGCTCCAAAACCATTCACACGGAAGCGAGGATTGGTAGCATTGGTAGATACATAAAAAGGGAGTCTCTTGTCGTTTAGGTCAGGAGCCAACGCAGGAGGAAGTCCCAGTGTGGAATCGATTGGCGCATATACATTGTTGGTAGATGTAGCCGTTTCAAAAATGGGATTGAGATTGACAGCGGTAAAATTGAAGGTTGATTTTTTAGTGAGATCAACGGCATTGGCTTCGGTCAGGGCCAGAGCGTAACTGCCCAGGAAGAGTTCATACCTGGCCTTCAATGCATGAAGCGTATTTACAATGTCGATACCTGCCGGAATATTGGAGAGAAAACTGGGAGAGATGGGTGCTGCATTCACGTCAGCAAGCGCTTTGTCAATGGCGGCAATGGCTCGATTGTATCCGTCAGTACGAACGGTGAAATTTACGTTCTGTCCAATACTTGCCGGCACTTTTTCCCAGAACATCGCCATATCACCGAGGGCAAGGGCTTTGAAGATGGTACTATAAGCAATTAGTCCGCTCGCATATCCTTTGTCGGAAAGTGACTCGGCTCCGTTGATCACTTTATCTGCATCGTAAATGATCTTGTTACTGGAAGTCCAAAGCCCAGCGAGAATGGTATTGGTAGGATCTACCGATCCTCCGCCCTGTTGCAACTGGTATTCGGAAGTATTACCCTGGTTCAATACAACAAGCTGATTGGTGAGCAAACCATCAATTGCAATTTTATTGTACAGGGAACTTGCTCTTCCTGCTGTATACACTTTTTGAAGTCCAATAGCCACACCGGTGAGACCTTGCGAAGAACTGAATACTTCCGCTTCGGTGGCTGCTCCGGGGTTGACATAATCTTTGGTGCAGGAAAGCAGCGACATCAAAGCAAGCGTGAGTCCTGCGAGGTATATTTTATTCATTTGAATTTTCATGTTCTTGTCTTTTACAGATTAGAATTTTGCGCCAATGCTGAATTGATAGGTTCTTGGAATGGGCACGGCTCCAAAATCAATACCCCGGAGCAGCGTACTCTGACCCGCTGCGTTGAGTTCGGGATCGTAACCATTGTAATTATCCCAGGAGATCAAATTCCTTCCACTGAGACTTAAAGTAAGGTCCTGGAAAAACTTGAATGTTCCGAAGGTATATGACAAGGATACCTCTCTCAGTTTTACAAATGAGCCGTCCTGCACCCTCCATTGCTCGATCTGATAGATGCTGTTGATATAGCCTCTCGGCAATATTCCCTCGTGTTCCTGTTCGGCTACTTTTCCATTTCCAACACCCTGTCTTGTCCTGAAATCGGCATTGAAGACATCCACACCCTGAACCGCATCGAGCTGAATGCGCAGGCTCAATTTTTTATACGACAGTTCATTGACCAGCGATCCGGTCCAGTCGGGATTGGGATTACCAATTACTTTGCGGAGTGTGGTTCCGGTAGGAAGTCCGCTGGCATCGCGCTGGGGTGTATAACTGGTTGGACTATTCTGTACGCCTTTCTCAATTTGCGGCCATCCTGTAGTATTCTTTACCTGGTTGCCACTGGCATCCACCGCGAAGAAAGTTCCGTAGAAAATGCCAACAGGATAACCTTCCAATAGTGCTACAGGCGCACCGCCGTTGGTGCTGAACAGCGTGAGTGCTGGACCAACTTCCAAAACTTTATTGCGATTTCGGTTATAGATGGCTGTTATATCCCAATGGAGGTCTTTTGTCTGGATGGGAGCTGCAGTCACCACAAACTCTACGCCTTTGTTTTCAAGCGAGCCGAAATTATCTAGCAGACTGGAGAAACCATTGGTGGGCGCGATCTGGCGGTTGATCAACAGATCCTCTACGCGCTTGTGATACCAGTTGAATTGAACACCGAGCCTGTCTGCAAAAAAGGAGATGTCGGTTCCAATCTCTAGCTCTTTCTGGCGTTCGGGCTTTACATTTTCATTGGCCAGAATGGAGCTTGATGTCAGAGCAGTTCTGCTCAAATAGGCATTGGAACTATAGGAATTAAATCTGGAGTATGCACCAATACCTGTTAGATTGCCGGATTCTCCATAAGCCGCACGGAGCTTAAAGGTGTTCCACCAGCGCAGGTTATTTTTCCAGAATTCAGATTCGGAAAGAAGATAGCTTCCGCTGGCTTTATAGAACAACTGGTTGCGCTGGTCGGTTCCAAAAACAGAAGATCCATCCATTCGAATGGCACCGGTGAGGAACAAACGATTCTTCCAACCGAAATTCTGTTGGATATAGGCGCCTGAAACAGAAATCTCACTGCGATCGTCCACACTTGGCAAAACAGTGCTTGCACCATTTACCGTTTGCACAAAAGGACTAAGACCCCGTCCCTGCAAGAGCGAATAACGGTTTTTTTCATACTGAACCGAGTAGCCCAACTGCGTAGTGGATGATATATCCGGTGTAATGTGGAATTGATAGGTTCCATTCAACTCGTTATTGATCTGGAAAAAATAATTATTGCCAGTGCTGGCATATCCATTGAGCGTGGGGTCCAGTGTAGCGCCGCCTCCAAAAAATGCCGTGTTCACATTATAGGTAAAGGGCGGCATAAAGGTGGTTCCGTTCTGACCATAATTATCGATGCCGAGTGTATAGTCAATGGTAAGTCCCTTGAATGGTTTCAGCTTCAGTCCCATGCTGGCGATGATCCGGTTGGTTTCTTCTCTTTGTTTGAAATCTTCAATGACAGAAACCGGGTTGACCCTGCCCCTTTCACCTACTGCTTTCAAATTTCCTAATGCATCACGCGTAAAGATGTCGTGGAAATTACCAATGATGGTCACAGAGTTCATCGGAGAATAAAATGAATTTCCATCGGGCTTTTCGTCGGCCATGCTATTGATATAGTTCAGTCCGAGATTGAAGCTAAGCACCTTATTCAGGGTCTGATCAAAATTTGCTCTGAAACTAAAGCGGCGGAAATCGGTGTTCTTGATAATGCCCTGATTGAAAAAATAAGAACCGGACATATAATAATGAGAGCGGTCGGTTCCTCCACTCACGGCTACATTGTTGTCGGTACCCAATCCAGTCTGAAAAATGTAATCCTGGTAATTGTAACGGGTCACCGCAGTGGTATTGGTGAGAGCCGGTGTAAGAATGTCCTGGGTTTGCACGTCTGGCGATCCTCCGAATTTGGTCGGGGCCTGATTCACATCCAGTTTTTTTCTTAGCTGGTTCACCATTACACTAGTGGAAACGCTTACCTGTGGTTTTCCAGCAACGCCTCTCTTGGTAAAGATCTGGATCACGCCGGCATTTGCTCTTGAACCATAAATAGCCGCAGCCGCAGCTCCATTTAGTACTTCGATATGATCAATGTCGGCAGGGTTGATATCCACCATCCGGTTTTGTCCGATGGTTCCCACAAAATTGCTCCCATCATAAGAGTTCTGCGTATTGGTAACTCTGTTTGTAGCGTTATTGACAATCACACCA
Organism: Flavisolibacter sp.; assembly: GCA_045805145.1. Classification (GTDB taxonomy): domain Bacteria; phylum Bacteroidota; class Bacteroidia; order Chitinophagales; family Chitinophagaceae; genus Flavisolibacter. Next base: position 37,488 of record JBJMLU010000078.1, read on the forward strand.
TCTACAATGTATAAAGGTTCTGAAGAAGAATTGATAGAACTCACGCCTCTGAGTCGAACGGACATGCCTCCTGCGGGATCACCAGAATTCTGGATCACCTGAGCACCTGCTGTTTTTCCCTGGAGGGCTGCAAGTACATTGCTGGTTGCACCTTTGGTGAGTTCATCAGCTTTTACGGTGCTGATATAACTTCCGAGCTGCCTGCGCGTAGTACCGAGCGACACACCGGTGACCACTACTTCGTCCATCTTCAGCGCATCTTCCGACAGTCGGGCATCGGCTGTATAATTTCCATTGCCGTTGATATGAATTGTTTGAGTCACCTGGCGGAAACCCACACCTGAAAACTGGAGCTCATAGTTTCCCGGATTGAGATTAGCCTGGAAGGAATAATTTCCCTGCGCATCGCTGACGGTTCCAAAATTGGTACCGCGCACAGCCACCGAAATATCAGGAATACCCTGATCGGAAGCAGAAGTTATTTTGCCGGAAATTTTTACCTGTGCCGAAAGCACAAACGAAAAAAAGATAAACATTGATAGCAACAGGAAATACCTGCTCCTCACGTCACGAGGATTCGTTTCATTTCTCATTAGCAACACGTTTAATTGGTGCGGGGAATGTAGGATTTTTTATGGAGATGATGGGTTGAATTTTATAAATGGAAGTTCGGAGTTCGGAGTTCAAAGTTCAAAGTTCAAAGTTCAAAATCATAGTTCGGAGTTCGGAGTTCAAAGTTCGGAGTTCAAAGTCAGTGAACTACAGGGCGGTTGGTACTACTGTTTGCAGGGTATAGCTTACACCGTCGCTAAAGCTACTGTGTCCACTGTCGCTTCGCTCGCATGACGTAAACCAAAGTGTTTACGACAGTTTTCGGAGTAACATTAAGTTTGACTGTGAAGGTCGTTCATACAA
>JBJMLU010000079.1:0-5664 GCA_045805145.1 Flavisolibacter sp.
GCTTTGGAATAATTCATGAATCAGGTTATTTTTTCTTACTTAAAAAAAGAGCCCTCTGCATCAACAAAGGGCCCTATACAAAACCAATACACGTATGAAACTATTTTAGCTGTTCTGTCGAGCTTCAATAAAATGTAGGTCTGACAAGAGCCATACATGAACATTCCAAATTTTGAAGTGCTCCCTATTTGGTTCAATACTCACCCGTACCAGAATAGCGATTCAGTGAAGCACTTGATCTACATCGACAAAAGTCAATACCATGATCATTCATCGATAGTATCAAGAACCTTTTTGAAGAAATACGATCAATGTGCATAAATCCATTTACGAAAACCAATACTCCCGGATTGACTGGCCACCAGCGCAAAGGGTACCACAACGTCCAATTCGATCTCAATTCGTTGACGCTGAAAAATGCGAAAACGCCTGATATAATGGATAGATACGATGACCTGTCTATTAATCCGGAAATACGTTTCTGGATCTAGTCTTTCTTCCAACTGGGCGAGTGCAGTATCGTCAACCATCATTTTTTTTCCCTCCTTATCCACCGCAAACACAAGCTTTTCTTTCGTATAAAAACAGGCAATGGCTTCGAGCTTTACTACCAGGTAATCATTTCCTTTTTTGGCAATAATGAAGTTCCGGTCGCTCGCATGCGCGTCCTCCCTATTGATTTTTCCCCGATCGGGTACATTCGTAAATTGATCCATTTTTTCCTTCATTATTCAATACCTGCACTTGCTTTTTCATTCAAGCGCCATGGGCCATACACAGGCTTTAATTTTTTCTGGTCTAAAACTGCCACGACATATAAGCGTCACTCATACTAATTAATTATAGGTGTTCATTTTTTGATTAAATGTGATTGCTTGTTTCGCGCACATTTATTCAACGTCGTCAGTTTTTCTCATCTAAGAACCTTCCTTTCGAACACGGCGGGGTACCAAATGAATTATCCCACTTCGAATAGCCGTCCGTGATGGCTTGTACAATTCTGCATCGGATTTAAAGCGCCGTGCCAGCTGAAAAGCGATACCGCTAATGGCTAGCGCAATCAACAAACTCGTCCACTCCGATTCAACGCTCCATTTGCTCAACGCACGGGGTAAGTGCAGCACCGAAACCCAAACCAGAAACATGATAGCCAACCAAATCATTGCCCGAAGCTGCTGGAGGTGGAACACTAAACTAAATGCCGCCAATAAAAACCCGAAGCGAATCACATACGTCCAAAAAATGGGAAACGGGATCCATCGAGGAATCAGCGTGACAATATAGACCTCGTACTGAAAATGCTGAATCCCAAAAACCACCAGGCAAAAAGCAAAAAGATATCGACAGCATGTATCCCATTTTTCATTTGACAATTCGGACTGTGGGCGAACCAAATAGATACCAGTTGCCAGCGACAGAACTTCCATTGATGCCGTCCATTCACTGCCGTCGTAAGGATGACCCAGCAACAAAAAAAAGCGGGGGTAAACAAACACCAACCCGAACAAACAAGAAGCAGCGCGATAGCCCCAACTAGCCAGAGAAGTGATTGCCATCATGCCTCCACAGGCCAGCAAGTAAACTCCGAATGCATTTACTGCGATTGCTCGTCCCTGCCAAATTCCTGGGAATTGAAAGGGTCCTTTAAAAAAGTCCTGTTGAACCAGTTGAATGATCCCAAAGCCCGCTACTGCCAGTGGGAGAAAGGCTGTACTGATGGAATCAATTTTTTTCATTCTGATCCTTTTTACCTCCATCAAAGGAGAAGATGTCACAAGCAGTTATTCGTTTATGGGTTCCTACACCAGCCGCTAATCTCTACAAAGTGAAAATTACAATGGTGTAGCTGGCACATGTTGAGAATTCTTGCTATTCTGAGAAGTAAAAGTGCTCCTGAAATCCAAAAGGCCCGCCACCTGCGGGTCACAAGTGCCAAAAACAAGAAATAACGGCAGTAGGGTGTCAGAATGCCGTCGTCCGGTGACTGAAATAAAGAAATGAGACCTAGCAAAAAGTTTTCTGTAATTTTTTGCGATTGGCTGGGTCTCTATAAAATGAATTGAAACTTTAGCGATTTCTGTCCATCGTCTGCAAATCTTGTACTTCATGTAATTTAATTACAATCAGTTCCACCTATCTGCCACCAGTTAAGTGATAGTTGAAATGAATTACGATCTCATCTGGTATCTCCAGATTCTTCCTCTCAAATCCACTTCGAATACTCTTATAAGTTCAATAAATTGATCCGTGTCCCGAGCGCTTAATCTTTTTATTTCCATGCCTTCTTCATTTTTGTTTTCAGGAATTAAAATCCCGTAGAGCATCTATCGTTATAAATTCTTTTAAGCCTCTGCTGAAGTCAATGCAATGGAAGCTGCATCACTATCCTCCAACAACCTGTATTTCATCATTGCCTACTTTTCAATTTTAATTTGCATAATCACAAGGAAACAGATTAATTGGTTGCCAGCGGACGAATAACAATTTTTTTGTCGAATTTTTCCTGTTTGATTTTATCACTGCTTTAGAAATCTTGCTATTGTTTACCAAGTCCAATCTACCGGCGCGGCATGTTTATAAATTCGTTGTAGCGCGGAGGTGCCATGTGAAAAAGAAACAGCAGACACGCCTGATAGTAATTCATTTTTTACTGCACGCCAAATTTCATGAGCACCTCTTTCGTTATTTTACAAACACACGAAAATGTTTTTCTTTGTGTGGATAGCTTCAATCGCCATCCGCGTTATGGAAACTTAATGTATCGATCGATGAAAGAATTTATCTTCTTGTTTCGGCAGCCCAGCTATGATTATCGTTCATCCTCTCGCGAGAATATGCCGGCACTCGTTCAAAAATGCCAAGAATGGTCGGTAAACATTGCACGCAAAGGAAAACTAACCAGCAACGGTCTTCGGCTTAGGTTAGAAGGCAAAGTTTTAAAGGCGAATCATGTGACGACCGATGGCCCTTTCGTGGAGATTCGTGAAATGTTGGGAAGCTTTGTTGTTGTGCAGGCGAACAATCTCGAGGAAGCAACGGCGCTGGCGCATGGCCCCACCCTAGAGGAAGGCGGCTTCGTGAAGATTCGGCCTGTGTATGGAACAAGTTCCAAATAATCAAGAATAAGTCACAAAGACGAATGGGTAAACCTCATACCAATCAATCCAGAAGAACAAACAGTAAATGTCCACCCAGCAAGATATCATCAAAGACTTATTTCACCAGGAGTTTTCCAAAATGGTGGCAGTTATCAGCAAGCTCCTGGGACTGGACCAAATGAACGCAGCTGAAGATATCGTGAGCGAGACATTTTTGAAAGCTTCTGAATCCTGGAATCAAAAAGGATTGCCCACAAACCCCACAGCCTGGTTGTATGTCGTAGCCAAACAAAAGACCTGGAAATATTTACGTCGCCATAAAATCTTTACGACTAGGATTGGCCCTGAATTAAAAGTGCTCCACAACCATGACAGCGATGATTCCTTGTTTGATTTTTCTTTGGAAAACATTCGTGATAGCCAGCTCCAAATGCTCTTTGTCATCTGTCATCCCTCCATTGGAAGCGAAGCCCAAATGGCCCTGGCCCTGCGCATATTGTGCGGATTTGGTATTGATGAAATTGCGGCGGCATTTTTCACTTCTAAAGAAACCATTAATAAAAGACTGTTACGCGCCAAAGAAAAAATACGTACCGAACAGCTCACCCTGGATCTACCCCCTCCTGCTCAATTACGCGAACGACTCGACAATGTCCTGCATATTGTATATCTGCTTTTCAACGAGGGCTATTATTCCCAGACACATGATCCCGTGTTGCGTAAGGAACTTTGCCTGGATGCATTGCGTCTTGGCTTGTTAGTGACTGAATACGAGGGGACCAACACGCCCATGGCCAATGCTCTGTTAGCCCTCATGTGTTTTCATGCATCGCGTTTTGCTGCCCGGCAAACACCCGAAGAAACACTTGTACTTTATGACCAGCAGGAAGAATCTCTTTGGGAAAAAGGTCTGATTGAACAGGGTTGGTATTTTTTAAACCGCTCCATGCAGGGATCCGAACTGAGCTCTTATCATTTGGAGGCCCGGATTGCTTCCTGGCATTGTACCAAGGAAAATGATACAAACAAATGGGAAGAAATTTTGCACCTCTATGATCAACTCCTCATCATCAACTATTCTCCCAGTGTGGCACTGAATCGGATTTTTGCACTGTATAAGGCCAGAGGTTGGAAGATGGCACTGGTCGAAGCGGAACAACTAACCGCAAAGGACAACCATTTTTATCATGTGCTTTTGGGTGAGTTATATAGGCACACCCGTCCCGCACAGGCTCTGTGGCATTACCAAAAAGCGAAACAGTTGGCAAAAACATGGACAGAACAAAAGGGCATTCAGGAAAAAATCAATCAATTGAATCCCTTTACTCAAGGTTAAAGGAGCCAGGATCAAAACCCAATAAGCATTAGCTTTTTAATGGAACATGTCCTTAGACAAAGGGCTGCCAGAGTGAATGCGCAAACTCTGATAAAATCGGATCAGAGCCTCATTAAAAACTTTGGCCTGCTCCATATTGGGTAAATGGCCAGTACCAGGAATGATTTCCAGTCTTGCTTTTGGAATTCTCTGGGAGATCCGTTGCATTTGTTGCATGGGTGTGAAAATATCCTGTTCACCACTGATCACGAGCACAGGTAAACAAAGAGATGACAAAAACTGAAAATTATCGCGGCGCTCGGCGCGGCCACGATGTGAAGCGGCAGCGACCGCGGTACGTGTGCCCGCCATCATCTGATACAAGTGTTGGTAGACACAAGGTTGCCCTTGTAAGGTAGCGGGATGAAGAAATTGTTCAATCGCCGACTTTGTGTACGCCTTCATGCCGATTTCTTCCACCAAATTGGCCTGCTGCAAGCGGGCTTCATATGATAGGCTGGTTTCTGCGGATGGATCGCAGGCGCAGAGCACCAGGCTTTGGGACCGGTGTGGGAAAAGGCGAGCGAATTCAAGGGCAATCTGCCCACCCATGGAAAGGCCGATCAGATGCACCCGATCGACCTGCACTCCATCAAGCAACAACACTAGATTAAGTGCCTGTTCCTCAATAAAGATTTTACTTTCACAAGAGAATGAGCTTTTTCCATATCCCTGAAGGTCCGGCATGATCAGCCGAAACTGCTGGAGTGACTTGTGTTGGTACTTCCACATGGTGTGATCAAACGGATGCCCGTGGATTAGGAGGATGGTTTCTTCGAGGTGTGCGTTTTGCTCAAGGTAATAGAATTGATTACCCCGAATATTGTAATAAGCCATACGTTCTATCTTGTTTTAATCATCCCGCAAAAGCAAACGGGTTCGACACAAATACAATTATCCAACACTCTTGCTCCATTCTGAATTTTTTAGGTCATCTTTCCTGGCAACTCGGTGACCAGATGCACTTTTTCCATTTGACACACCACCAATATTATCACGCAACCGGCTTATAGTAAAGAGTTACGGCACCACAACCAAATGCTTTTGTTTTTAAGAGTTTAAGATTCTGTCGATTGCTTACGCTCTTAAATAATGGTAAACCATTTCCGACAATAGTTGGCTGAACACTGAGTTGGTATTCATCAATTATTCCAAGATTTGTTGCGGCAACAATTAAACTCGGGCTTCCCA
>JBJMLU010000080.1:0-20710 GCA_045805145.1 Flavisolibacter sp.
GGTACTCGCGAACATACATGTCGTAATACAAGGCATTGGACTCAGGGAGATAGCCGATTTTTTTTTTCGCTTCCAGTGGACTTGTTTTTACATCCACGCCATTGACTTCAATATCACCCGCACTGGGCTCCAGATAACCAGTGATCATTTTCATGGTCGTGGATTTGCCCGCTCCGTTGGGACCTAGAAAGCCAACGATCTCTCCGCGCTGAATGGAAAAAGAAATATTGTTCACTGCGCGCTGCTCGCCATACAGGCGCGTAAGGTTCTTTACGGTAATGGACATGAAGACAAAGGTATTGGGTATTGGGGTATTAAGGTATTGGGTATTGGGGTATTGTTGGAATTGCCGCCTACGCCAAGGCTGCGGCGGCCGAAGAGGAATTGGGAATTGGGTTACTCCATTATACTATGAAATCATCATTTGGAATAGTTGATAGTTGATAGTTGGTAGTTTGTAGTAAAAAGTTCAAGACCTGAGAGCATATTATTTATTGCTGATTTCTCCTCAGGTCTTTATTTCTCCGTCGTAGGCTCCTTTGAAAGCATACCAGCCAAAAAGCATGAGGCCAAGTGCGATGGGGGTAAATACAACAATGATGATGATCCAGGGAACCGGTTTGCCGATATCGCCCTTGGCAGAATTGATATTGATTGCTGCACTGTAAATCAGCAGAAGAATGGAAGCAAGTCCAATCACCATCCAAAGAATTCCCAGAGTCCTTTTTAATTTATCCATAAAAATGTTTTGACCATTGTAGAATGGCTGTTTTGATTTAGTTGGTGAGACTGCGGTTTAGTTTGTTGGAGAGATAGAGCGCGCAGATCATACAACAAAGTGCTGCAACAATCACAGGATACCAGAGTCCCGACAACGGTGTACTTCCCGGAATGGTGGTGATAAGCGTAGCGATAAAAGGAACCAGTCCGCCAAAAACACCATTGCCAATGTGATAAGGTAGCGACATGGAAGTATACCTGATCCTCGTGGGAAACATTTCTACCAGGAAGGCCGCTATCGGGCCATAGACCATGGTTACAAACAATACCATCAGGGCAATCAGCCAAACCATTTTCCATTTCGCGGAGGAAGGCAGTGTTACTTCTTTTGTTGTTTGTACAATACCGTTTGTTGTCTTACTGTTGGTCTTCAGCATCGTTCCATCCCTGTACTGCGTGGTCACAGAATTATTTTTGGCATCTGGGCTTGTGGTATTCGCCAGCACTTCTTTTTTAGAAGTATCGGCAAGCCGGTACAATTCGCCAAAAATTGGCCGGTACAAAAAAACACCAAGCAGCATTCCCATGAGCATGATATTTTTTCTTCCCCACCGGTCCGACAGCGAGCCAAAGACCACAAAGAAAGGGGTGGCCAGTACCAGGGCAATCAGGATGATGGTATTGGCCTGTTCATATTCAACATTGCACTTGGTGAGAATAAAACTTTGCGCATAAAATTGTCCTGTGTACCAGATCACTCCCTGTCCCATTGTAGCACCAAAGAGTGCGAGCAAAACCATTTTGAAATTTTCCTTGTGACCAAAACTTTCTTTCAGTGGATTGGTCGAAGTCTTTCCTTCTGATTTGAGTTGAGCGAAGAGTGGTGACTCTTTCATCTTCAAACGGATGATGATGGACACGATCACCAGGACGATGGAGAGTAGAAAAGGATATCGCCATCCATTGCCATTTGTGAATTCATCCACACCGATCAATCTTCTGATGGAAAGGATCACACCCAAGGAAAGAAATAATCCCAAAGTGGCCGTTGTCTGGATCCAGCTCGTAAAATATCCGCGTCTGTGTGCAGGAGCATGTTCTGCTACATAGGTGGCGGCTCCTCCGTATTCTCCCCCGAGTGCGAGGCCCTGCACCAGTCGAAGCAGAAGTACAAGGATGGGTGCCAGCGCCCCAATGGTAACGTAAGCAGGAACAAGCCCGATAAGAAAAGTAGATCCACCCATGAGGATCAAGGTTAGCAGAAAAGTATATTTTCTTCCAATGAGGTCACCTATTCTTCCAAATACAATGGCACCAAAGGGCCGCACGATGAATCCCGCTGCAAAGGTGGCCAGCGTGGCGAGAAGGGCCGTCGTAGGGTTGGTATCGGGAAAGAATTTTTTTGCAATGATGGTTGAAAGGCTGCCGAAAATGTAGAAGTCATACCATTCGATCAATGTGCCCACTGAAGAAGCCGAAATAATTTTCCAGATGCCCTTGACAGAAGGGTTTTGCATTGGTTTTAGTTTGCTTAAAAATATCACAGATTTCGCAGATTAAGTTTGGCGGATTTCACAGATTTCATAGTTCGGTGTGTACTAACTGAAATTTTTTAAGTTATAAGGTAAGACTGAGACTTGTAGTAAAAATTATACCATAGGACGTCATTGCGAGCGGCCCCCGCAGGGTGCGGGGATAAAGCTTTAGCGTCGGCGCGAGCGAAGCAATCCCCTGCCAACCTGTAGTAAGCCTTACGTAGTTACCATCATAGCAAGCGGAGTGAAACGAAATAATTCTAAATCTTAACCGCAAACCTTCTTAGTCACAGTGATTTCACTTATTCACCTTCTAACTCTAAATATTCGCACTTAATTAAGTAGTGTTTCTTTAGTTTTGTTTCAAATGTCAGTTCATGTGATGTTCCAATAGTGACAACAACTTCATCTCCATCTTTTTCCTCGAATTTCAATTCAGAATATTGCCTAAAGGGTATCGAGTATAAAAACGTGAAATAAGAAATCATTTCATAAGATTTGCCTTTTCTTTTGTTGAGTTCTCTTTCGATCTGTTTCTTTTCGATTTTCTTATTAAAATCATCATTGGGATCAATAAACAATACGCCACTATCTGAAATGTGAGTTATTAATAAAGGAATATTCCAGTTGGGCGTATTATTCCCACTATAATCATTACTATCGCTATCTTCTTTCCATTTTAATGATTCCAGAAAATTGAAAATGTCTGCATCATTTGGAGGGATCGGCCGTTCCGTAATACGGTATCCTGAATCCGGATGATTCAGTGAATCCAAAACGACTTCCGACTTTTTTGAAGTCCTTGTCTTTTGTTCAGAGCCTTGACATCCTACAAAAAGAATAATAAGAAATGCCAGGTATCGTATCATAATTCTATAGCCATAAATGAAATCTTGACCTTCTTTCCGGTCTCAGTTTCACTCTTTTCTCACCGCTGCTGCAATCTTTGAATCAGCGGTTCCATAATAGAGAAACCATTTGCCCTTGAAATGCACCAGCCCTTCAAGAAAACACACATGGTTCACCTGACCACTCAGTTCATAGGGCTTATCCGGACTGATAAAATAATTTTCCAGTCTGTCGATCTGTTTGGTTGGATCATTCCGATCCATCAGTGCCTGACCCGCAGCATAAGTGCCTTCCACCAGGGACTTGTCGCCAATGGATGGAATGTTGCGGCTATTGTATAGAAGTACAATTCCCTTGTCGGTGAACAGAGCAGGAGGTCCGGATTCTACCAGGTCGCTGTCGAATTTTTTTGGGCGTGGTGCGATCACTACTTTTAGTTCTGGAAAATTTTTTGCAATTCCTCTCAATTCCATCTCTGTTTTTTTCTGATTGGTTTTATCCAACACAGGTGTCCAGTGAATCAGGTCATCCGAATTCGCGATCCAAATATTCTGGTCACCAAAATACATCCAGTATTTCCCATTTATTTTTTTTGCTACGGGTGTTCCGCTGGCATAACTGCTGACGATCGAACCGGACTTGCTCCATTCGCTGGCATACTTTCCTTCAAATGCCGATCCGTATTTGGTCCAGTGCAGAAGGTCAGTTGATGAAGCCACGAATAACCTTGCCTTTGTACCATCGTAGGCGGTGTATGTCAGGAAATAGGTTCCATTTTCATCCTGTACCAGTCGCGGGTCTTCACAACCTCCATCCCATTCCCACTCCAACTGCTTGTCCACTTCCGGGTACAAAACGGGAAGGCGGTTCATGGAAAAATGTAGTCCATCGATACTCCAGGCCAATCCGAGACGTGAAGTGCCTGCATGTTTTCCCACCGTGTCTTCTGCGCGAAGAAGAAGGAACACTGTGTCGTGCCGTACTACTGCTGCCGGATTGAATACATCTTTCTGTGCCCACCGAACAGAGTCCTGCAATATGGGATCAAGAAAAACAAGAGAAGAGTCTGGCTTGAGAATGGGATTGGCACTATCTGCTTTTATAAAGGAAGTCATTGCCCATTCCGTATGCCTGCTTTCCAAATGACTGCAAGCAGTTAGTAAGATAACCAGGACAAAGCCAATCCTGTGCATGAAAGATGTTTGGTTAAATGTAGTGAAAGTTGGTAGTTGGTTGTTGATAGTTGATAGAAGAGAAAGGGAAATGACCGGTGAGGGATGAAGAGGACGGATGGGAGAAGAGAGTTTGTAGTTTCCAGAAGGAAATGAACTATTCACTATCTGAAGACAGACCTCGGAGGACTGACGACTTTCTCAAACTCCTCACAGCTCAAAGCTCACAGCTCACAGCTCTTCCCATTCATAGATCTTCGTATTTATAAATCGAATCAATCTCTGTTCCTGCTCTCATTTCAAATACAGGTTTGATGATCCCGTCCCTGAGTCCGTACACCCACCCATGCAGATCCGGCCTTTGTTCGTACTGCCAGGCGCGCTGGATAATGGAAGTCTTGGCGAGATGGGTTACCTGTTCGCAGACATTGAGCTCCACCAGGCGGTCGCATTTTTTTTCTTCATCTTCAATAGCATCCAGCTGTTCGCGATACAGACGATATACATCCTTGATATTACGCAGCCACATGTTCAGCACATATTTGTAGTCCCGGTTGGTGAGTGCGGCTTTCACGCCTCCGCATCCATAGTGTCCGCACACGATGATGTGTTTTACTTTGAGGTGAGTAACTGCAAAGTCCAGTACACTCAGGAGGTTCACGTCGGTATGGATCACGAGGTTGGCCACGTTGCGGTGCACGAAGATTTCACCCGGCTGCGTGCCGGTGATATCATTGGCCGGAACACGACTGTCGCTGCATCCGATCCATAAAAATTCTGGTGTCTGCAGTTTGGAAAGCCTCTCAAAATATTCAGGGTCCTTGGATACTCTTTCCTTAGCCCAGGCTTTATTTTCAATCAATAATTTTTCGTATGAATGCATAAGCTCGAATTAAACGCAAAGAACGCAAAGGATGCGCAAAGGTTCTATAAAAAATTAATCACGGATTTCACCGATTGAGATTGGATGTCACAGATTGATTTATCGGATTAGCGGACTTCTGATTTCATAGAAATCAAATTCTCTCCCAATTCCCAATTCCCAATTCCCAATTCCACTTAATACCTTAATACCTCAATACCCAATACCCCATTTCCCCCTTAGATTTACTAAGTTTGTTACCGTTTACAAAAATTCTGTCATGTCTTACCCCTATCAGATTCGTTCGATGGACCAGTACAGGAAAGAATATCAAAAAAGTGTGCAGGACCCCGATGCATTCTGGAGTGAGATTGCAGAGAATTTTTACTGGAGAAAAAAATGGGACAAGGTGCTGGAATGGAACTTCACCGCTCCGCAAATACAATGGTTCATCAATGCCAAACTCAATATTACAGAAAATTGCATCGACCGGCATTTGAAAACACTGGCAGATAAACCCGCCATCATCTGGGAACCCAATAACCCCGAAGAAAGAGTTCGTGTTGTAACCTACGAGCGGTTGTACAAAAGAGTTTGCCAGGTAGCACAGGTATTGAGGAACAATGGCGTTAAAAAAGGTGACCGCGTTTGCATCTACATGGGTATGGTGCCCGAGCTGGCTTATGCCGTGTTGGGCTGTGCACGCATCGGCGCCATTCACAGCGTTGTCTTTGGAGGCTTCTCTGCACAAAGTATATCCGACAGGCTCGATGATGCAATAGCCGAATTCATCATCACCTGTGATGGAGCTTTTCGCGGCGACAAAGTGATTCCGCTAAAGAGTGTGATCGATGATGCGCTCGTAGGAAATAAGACGGTGAAGAAAGTGATTGTTTATACACGAACAAGAACAGCTGTATCGATGATCAAAGGAAGAGATGTATGGTGGGAAGATGAAATGGAATTTGCGGAAACCCAGGTGGAAAAGAATGGAATGGTTTCTTTTCCTGCAGAAGAAATGGATGCGGAGGATCCGCTGTTCATTCTTTATACATCCGGGAGTACCGGAAAACCAAAAGGTGTGGTGCACAGTAGTGCAGGTTACATGGTCTGGAACAATTATAGTTTCGTCAATGTATTTCAGTACCAGCCCGGCGATGTGCATTTCTGTACCGCAGACATCGGATGGATCACCGGACATAGTTATATCGTGTATGGCCCGTTGAGTGCAGGCGCTACATCACTGATGTTTGAAGGCATTCCAACCTGGCCCAATGCTGGAAGGTTCTGGGAGATTGTTGACAAACACAAAGTCAATATTTTGTACACCGCTCCAACAGCTATCCGTTCGCTCATGGGTTTTGGACTGCAACCATTTGAAGGGAAAGATCTATCATCCCTCAAAATTCTGGGCACAGTAGGTGAGCCGATCAATGAAGAGGCCTGGCATTGGTATGATGAACATGTAGGAAAAAAGAAATGCCCGATTGTAGATACCTGGTGGCAAACGGAAACAGGAGGGATTCTTATTTCCAATCTCGCCGGCGTTACACCAGCAAAGCCCATGCATGCTACACTTCCGCTTCCGGGTGTACAGCCGCTTCTTGTAGATGAAAACGGAAAAGAAGTAGAGGGAAATCCTGCTTCGGGAAATTTATGCATCAAGGCTCCATGGCCAGCCATCATCAGAACTACTTATGGAGATCATGAACGTTGTCGTCTGAATTATTTTTCTACCTATCCCGGATTATATTTTACAGGAGATGGAGCACTAAGGGACGAGCAGGGAAATTACCGGATCACCGGAAGGGTGGACGATGTGCTGAATGTAAGTGGCCACCGAATTGGAACAGCGGAAGTGGAAAATGCCATCAACATGCACAGTGATGTCGTGGAAAGTGCAGTGGTAGGATATCCGCACTCCATCAAGGGCCAGGGAATTTATGCCTATGTCATTTGTCAGCACATGCACGGGAGTGAAGAGGAGATGCGGAAAAATATTGCGCAAACCGTAGCCCGTATCATTGGCGCCATTGCCAAACCCGACAAGATTCAGTTTGTAAAAGGCCTTCCCAAAACCAGAAGCGGAAAGATCATGCGCCGCATCTTAAGAAAGATCGCTGAAGGACAAACGGAGAATTTAGGCGATACCACTACTTTGCTCGATCCTGCTGTGGTGGAGGAAATTGCTACCGGAAAAGTGTAGGAGGTGTTGGGGTAGTAGTAAGGTATTGAGTTGGAATTGCCGCCTACGCCAAGGCTGCGGCGGCCGAAAAGAAATTTGGAATTGGGAATTAGGGAGAGAACATCGTGAAAAAGAAAAACACTACGATTCGCTATTATCTCAAATGGGCAGGATGGGTGATCCTTGTTCAGATTTTGCTGCTCAATATCAGTACGGCCATCTATGCTTATAAATTCACCCATTTTTATACCAGCCCAAAACCGATCTATGCTTCACAAAATATCCTGGACAAGACCTGGAAGCTTTTTGTCGGTCCTGATTTTTATAAGAACAGCCTGGAGCCGGAGCCCTCTTTCCCTTATCAAACAGTTCGGATCAACAGCTCGAATGAAATAGTATTGGACGCATGGTACAGCAGTGTTGATAGTTCGAAAGGATGCGTCATTTTTTTTCATGGCATCACGGTAAATAAAAGCTTTGTAGAAAAAGAAGCCGCCATGTTCCGGCAGTGGGGCTATAATGTGTTATTGGTGGACTTCAGAGGACATGGAAAAAGTACGGGAAATAAAAGCAGTTACGGCATTCATGAAGCAGATGATGTGCAACATGCAGTAGAATGGGCAAAGCAGAAGGGAAATGAAAAAATTATTTTATATGGGGTATCTCTCGGTGCTGCAGCCTGTATCAAGGCCATTGCCGATCATAAAGTGCAGCCACTTGCCCTTATTGCTGATATGCCCTTTGCCACTGTGCATCATTATTTCAAATCCAGGGCCCGTGGACAGGGTTTCCCTGCAGAACCTTTCGCTACCCTGGTGACTTTCTGGATAGGCACAGAGGGGGGTTATAATGCGTTTAATCATGATGTACGGGAATATGCAAAGCAGTTGCATTGTCCGGTGCTGGTAGAGTGGGGAGAAAAAGACAGATATGTTCAGCGGGATGATATTGAAGCTGTGTATGCAAATATTTCTTCCGACAGGAAAAAACTATTGGTCTATCCCAGGGCCGACCATGAATCATTTTTAAATGTGGATCCCAATACCTGGGAACGCGAAGTGCAATCCTTTGTCGGTTCGCTTTGATTATTTTCTGATGGTGACGGGTGTACCCACAGGCACATAGCTATAGAGGTCTTCAATGTCTTCGTTCTTCAATGAAACGCATCCATCGGTCCAATTCTTATATCGGTCAATCACAAATCCCTCGTGCGGCCAGGTACCATGTATGCCAATGCCGCCACCGGGCGATGCATTGGAGGGTATTGCACCTTCTCTTTTCCACTCCCTGAATTTTTCGAGTGTTTCAGCTGTAGGATAATTGAGTCCCATGTAGCGGTCCCATTTATCGTGGACCCTTTTGTTTACGATGCGGAAACTTCCTTCCGGAGTATTTCGGTCTCCCTCAATTTTTTTGTCTTCCAGTGAAGCGTTTCCAAACACTACCGGATAAGTGGCATACCATCCGTCGGCATCATATACATAAAGCTCGTAGCTCGATTTGTCCACGATGATGCTGATCGGCGCTTTCGGTTGTGGTGAGGCAATCCTTTTTGACTTGGAGGTTTTAAAAGAAGGAAAAGAAGTAGTTGTGGTTTCAGTAGATGACTTCTTCAACAGCAAGCTGCCTCCAACGAGCAGGCTGGTGAGAAAAATGGCGGTTTTCATACTGAAAGTGGTTTAGCGTTATTCACAGGGTTAACGAAAGCGAATTTCTATTTATTTTTTCGATTCAACGTTTTAACGAGCCTTTGTAAAAATAAAAAATCCCGCACTAAAAAACCAGCGGGATTTGTAATCAAAATAAAAGTAATATTACCAGCTGCTGAAACGGATACCTACGTTATAGGGCATCTGGTCCAAACCCTTTTCCCACATGCTTTCTATGGCATAAGAGCCGTAAAGTCGCACAGGACCCAGGTTTAATTCTCCCACATAGGAAAGCTTCCATTGGTTGAGGTCAAAATCATCATGTACTTTATTTTTCTCATCTGCTTTAACCTTCTGGCGTGCGTCGTATAAGAACCCTGCGCTGATACCGGCGCTGAATCCAAAACCTTTATCCTGCTTTGGGGTAAGGTTGAAGTTGAGCATCATCGGCACCGTGATATAGTCTGCAGCCAGCTTGTTCTTGCCTACATTCTGCAAGGCAGGATCGAGTGTTATAATAGTAGGACTTGTGCTTAGTCGGACGGTTTCATTTTCGAAATGATAGTTGTTCAACTCCAGGCCCAGTCCGTATTTGAGATTTACCACGTGTTTGATCAAATTAAGACGCTGCATGAAAAACCAGATATTCACGTTTACCGATTTTCCTGTTTTGAGTTTGAGTTGCTCTTTTGTGAAGCCAGGAGCAAAGGCCTGCGCTTCGGCAGAAGAATAATTGGTGTTTTCATTGATGTTGGAAAATCCAAAGTCCATGATCCACCAGTTGGTACTCAGATTGGAAGGTTTCTTTTTGTTGTGCGTGGAGATGATGATCTCTTTGTCTCCACCATCTTTTTCCTCCTTGTCCTTTCCTTGTTTCTTAAGGATGATCATGCCGCCCACATGGATGGTATCGACCTTTTCCGTTGCTGTCGTGTCTTGTGCCTGGCTTGACATAGCTCCGCACCATGCAATTGCTGCAATCAATAATTTTTTCATACTTCTTTTTTTGTGGATTATCTAAGTTTTACTGCTACGGCTCCGATCAGCAATTCCCCATCATCGTTGGCAGGATTGATACCTGTCCTTTTTTCAATGATCCGGGTAGCCTTGCGAAGAAATCCTTTGACCGATCCTTCTTTGCGAGCGTCACCGGGTTTAAGTGTAGCAACAGTTACTTCACCGTTCAACGATCCAGGATCTTCGGAAGTTACAATGGATTTGTTAAGAGGTTTTGAAATATCCTGAACAACAGAACCCAGCGTAGAAGAAATGGAAATGTGTGCATCGATGACATCAACCCTATTTTTTTCTTTTTCTGTGTATGCGATTTCATTGGAATGATCGGAAGGATCTTTTTTCTCAACTTTTTCCTGAACCTTTTTAGTTTTTATGACAGCAGTCGAATTTTTAGTTTCAGCAAAAGGGATCTTTATTGATTTTTTTGCTTCTGAATTTGTTTGTGCGCTTTGTTGCTGCTCATTTGCGGGCTTTTCAACTATTTTCTTTATTGCAAGTTCCGGAGCTTTTAAAATAGCAGGTGTCACCTGTTTCGGTGATGGTGAATTAAAATACCAAAGCGCAGTTCCTGCAAACACTACAACGGCCACTGCGACGCGCATCCAGGTTTTCAGATATGCAACGCGCCTTGTATTGTGGTATAGTTCTGATTTATTTGGATAGGAAATGATTTCAGAACGATTGAGTTTAGTCTGAAGCAACAGCTGGTGTTGTAAGGCATAATCTTTATTGGAATTTATTTCGAGTTCCACAGCTTTTTTGCGGTCGATGGAAAGTTCATTGTCGATATAGAGAAGCAGTTCTTCATCAACGGAAGAAAGCTTCATGCTGTGCGACATCAATTCATCCTTATAGATGGTAAATGATTCTGTGGGAAGTTTTGTACTCATCAGGATGTCGAGCTCCGACTGCAGATCGGGATGAGCAGACAGGAATTCCTCCACCATTTTTCGCTCCGATTCATTCAGCTCATTGTCCATGTACAGGATCAGGAATTCTTCATAGTTCCCCAGGTGTATGGTATCGTTGTGGTTAAATGACATTTTCAACTTTTACGAGATAATCTTTTAATTGAAGGCGCGCACGGTGCAGGTACACTTTCACCTGGCTTTCGCTCAGATTCATGATCCTGCCAATTTCATCATAGCTGTATCCTTCATAGTCTTTCAGCATTACCAGCGATCGTTGGGTTTCGCTGAGTTTGGAAAGGGCGGCTTCGAGCACGCTTCTCAAATTGTTTACCGGCTTTTCGTACACCTTGGTTTCGGCCTTGAATTCGTCTTTGAGATAAACCCTTTTCACCTTCCTCAGGTGATCGATCATCTGGTTGTAAGCAACAGTAAACAGGTAAGATTTGCTCTTGGCTCCGTCCACGTCTTCCCTGTTCCGCCACAGTTTTTCAAAAGCCGACTGCACCACATCGCGTGCATCTTCTTCGTGACGCAGGTTTTTAACTATAAACCTGAATACATTGTCTGCATAAAGGTTCACACATTCGTTATATTCTTTTTCGGTCATAAACAGTCTCGAAACAGGTTGATCTACGGTAGTACGTATGGCGAAGGGAATAGTTACAGCAAAGAAAGAAAATTTTTTTACTGTACCGAAACAGAAGAGAATTGCCGGGATAGCGCATCCCAGATCAATTCGCCTTTTTCAGCCTGAACCGGAGCTTTGTGGCATTCGTTGGCAGAGTTGCAAATGGCCCTGGTCTTCTTGTAGGCCACGAAAGAGAAGGCGGAAAGGCTTATCAGCAGCAGGGCCGCGAGGATAAACCATTTATTGAAAACAACCTTGCTCATTTTGTTGGTTTATTGGTTTGACGAAGGTAGAGGCCCTTATGTTACAGGTTTGTCAAAAATGATTGATCTGAGTCAAGAGAGATTTCACCGCAAAGAAAGGAGAACGCAGCGGTTTTCGAAGAGCGAGAAGGCGCAGGAGGAGTACAGAGGCGCGAGGAATTTACCGCCATCGTGCTAAGCCGGGAAGAATTATTTGCAGTGGGGACTGAAGCGAATTGCCTGAAGTAAAACCTTTCAAAAACTCTGCGAAAACCCTCTGCCTTCTTCTTTCTTTCCATTAAAAATCCTCACACCTTTCAACGATACTGTAAACCTAACTGCCCTGTAGTTCGCCGACTTTGAACTTTGAACTCTGAACTGAGAACTCCCAACTCCTCCTGCCATCAATAACTATATTTGCTCCCCAAACGATCAATCATGAATGAAAAATTTGTGGCCAGGCTCAGTACGGAAATAGAAGAGATCAAAAATTCGGGATTGTATAAAAATGAGAGAGTCATCACTTCTCCACAAGGAGCAGAGATCGTCGTGAATGGAAAAAAGGTGCTGAACTTCTGCGCTAACAATTACCTGGGGCTTTCATCTCATCCAAAAACCGTTGAAGCTGCACACCGCTATATTGATTCGCATGGATACGGCATGAGCTCTGTTCGTTTTATCTGCGGCACTCAGGACATACATAAAGAGCTGGAAAAAAAACTGGCAATATTTCTGGGCACCGAGGATACTATTTTATATGTAGCTGCTTTCGACGCCAATGGTGGCGTATTTGAACCCCTGTTCAATGAACAGGATGCGATTATTTCAGACGCACTCAATCATGCTTCCATCATCGATGGTGTTCGTTTGTGCAAGGCACAGCGATTCCGCTATGAGCACAACAACATGCAGGATCTCGAGAATAAATTAAAAGAAACATCTTCTTTACGCAGCCGCGTAATTGTTACTGATGGTGTATTCAGTATGGATGGCACCATCGCCCAACTGGATATGATCTGCGATCTCGCCGACAAATATGATGCGATTGTAATGGTGGATGAAAGTCATGCTTCAGGCTTCATGGGAAAAAGGGGAAGAGGCACGCATGAATACAGAGGTGTGATGGGAAGGATCGATATCATCACGGGAACACTAGGCAAGGCACTTGGCGGAGCAAGCGGCGGATTCACCAGTGGAAGGAAAGAAATCATCGAACTGCTTCGTCAGCGCAGCAGGCCTTATTTATTTTCCAATACGCTGGCACCATCCATCACCGGAGCAAGCATTGCGGTGTTGGACCTTCTGAGTGAAACCACGGAGTTAAGAGACAAACTCGAAAGCAATACAAAATATTTCCGAAGCAAGATGACAGCCGCAGGCTTTGACATCAAACCAGGCGAACATCCCATTGTGCCCATCATGTTGTATGATTCGGTGCTGGCAGCAAAATTTGCTGACGGCCTGCTTCAGGAAGGTATTTATGTCATCGGATTTTTTTACCCGGTGGTTCCAAAAGGTCAGGCAAGGATACGTGTGCAAATCAGTGCTGCGCACGAACAACGCCACCTCGATCGTGCCATCGAAGCATTTACAAAAATCGGAAAGCAACTAAGCGTACTGAAATAATTCTGACAGTTCACCGCTTGCGGCTCAAAGCTTTGTATTTATTTTTTCTGCTGCTTTTTTGAATTCTTCCGCGTTCACATTTCTACCAGTAAGAATCACCAGGATGCGGTCATTGACCATGTACACCAGGGTAGTGGATTTGTTAGCCTTGTCCACGCTCTCAACGGCTTTTCCATTTTTGAAGGGAACGGATTTGGTAAATCCATTTTCATTGGAGATGTCTGATTTTATCCTGCTCCAATAGTTCATATTGTACCAGTCAGCTCCGGCTGCACCAGAACAATCGTACACCACCATGCGTATGTCTGTTTTGTTCTTTACGTAATCACCCTGAACCAGGGGATAACCCATGGCACTGTTGAAAGTAAAATTGGTTCTGCGAATTCCGAGGATGTCATCCGGCAGATAACCTTTGAGATCGTCCATCCCCAGAGGACTTAGTTTTTTTAATTCATCAAGCCTGATTGATAAGGTATCTGTTTTTACTGATGCAGCTTTTACCTGAACAACATTTTCTGATTTCGCATTTTCATTTTTGTCTTTGCAAGAAACGAATGCAACGGCAAGGAGAACAATAAGCAGGTATTTCATATCAATGATTTTGGTTGAATGACGCAATTGGACCTTTTAAATGTAGATTTAAAAACCAGCAATGTCAACCCCGTGGCAAAGAATGCGTGAAAACCTGAATCCTCACACGTAGATTTACGAGCGATGCAGAGGGATTTCTGAAGCGGGCATCACACCGTTATGAAAATCATCAATACTTAATCGAATCAACATTTGTTGTTATAAATTCTTACTGATCCTACCTTGAAATAATTACTTGTTCTATAAAAAAGCTCACAGAAAAAATTTGATCTATCGACACTCAACCACTGCGATCATACTCATGCAGAACTTTGGAATGCTGCAGCAGGTTTGCAATTTTTTTTGTCATTCATTTGTAACACAGCCTTCAGATCAGTACAGGTAAAAATTGGCATGGTGCCAGAAACCAGGCCTGGCAAGGGCTTGAAGCGAATGGGCCAAATAAAAAAATACAACTGAAGAATATAAATGAAGGAAGGCTTATCGTCTATAAAAAATAAAACCCGTATAAATACGAGTGAAATGAGTCTTTAGACAGCGATAATATTTCTAAATCCGTGAAATCCTAACTTGATTTTTTCATCCTGTCAAAAAAAAGGCCCGCCCTAAAAAGAGCCGGCCGTTGCTAACCTATGAAAAACACCAGATTCAAATATAGTTGAAAAACAAGTTTAATACAACAGCGATTTGAATCTTTTGTTAGCAGGGCCTTGCTGACGGTTTTGAAGCCGCAGGTCTCTTTCTTCTTTTACTTTTTGTATGAATTCACGTTCGTGGGTAAAGACGTCATTACTTCTTTTTTCTCCGATGATGGGCCGGAACTGATCGCGGTAACGCAAACGCAGTTCGGCAATCTTCTGTTGAAGCACCAGCCGGTCGCCTCGGAATTCCTGGTTGGTTTGTCTTAACTCCTTGAAATAGTTGATGAAAACAGGACCGAACTTCTCCGCTTCGGCGCCCGTGAGTCCTAATTTTTGCTGGATGTATTCAATCATCCTTTCGCGGATCTTGCTCATATCGCCCGGCTGATCGTCCTGGGCAGATGTAGAAGTGCCGATGGAAATAAGGAAAATAAATATGTAGGCAAATTTTTTCATGGTCAGATCAATTGACATCCAGTTCTTCATCTGCAGGCAGTTGTTGCAAAAATGCGTCCAGCTCCTTGTCCGGGATGTCCTGCAACAATTTCCTGGAATCCGCGGGTTTGTTTTGTTTTTTAACCGTGACCATACTGGCTGCATTCACGTCCGTGATCTTTACAAATTCGTCAATGGTCTTGTCCGGAACAGTCTTTAACTTATTGGCTACCCACGCGGGATTGTCAACAGAAATATCTTTTTTACTATTGAAATAGGCAATTCCAGAAACCGCAATGATGCCCGTGATCATCGCGGCTACGGCAAGTCTTGCCCATTTGCGGCGCATCATCGGAATCAGTTTCGCTTCAGGCTTGCTCACCTTTTCAAGAATCTGCGCAGGCAGTTTGTCAAAATAAGCAGAGGGAACTTCATAAGGCATCTCCCTGCCTGAAAAAGACAGGACCTCAGGTTCATTTACAACTGCTTTAAGCGTATCGATGTTGGAAGCAAAATATTGATCGGGAACACTGAAAGGCATTGTTTTAGGGATACCGGCCAGCATCGGAGAGAGCATTTCCAGTTCTTCTTTTACCGAAATGGGTTCCTGGTTTTTTAACCTGGCCATAACGGAAGAGACCAAACCTTCAAAATAGCCCTCAGGTACGCTGTAAGGCATTCCCGCAGCGGCCGCATCCAATGTGCTGTTCAGGCTTTTGAGTTCTTCCTTTATGGGTTCACGATTGTTCATTTTCAGGCTTTATGACTCGTTTTGGTTATCAAAGTTTAATGATTTTTGAAGTAGTCTTCTATTTTTTTTACTGCGTGATGATAGCTTGCTTTGAGGGCGCCCTCGCTGGTTTCAAGCACGCGGCTCATCTCTTCATAAGGCATTTCATCATAATACCTAAGGCTGAAGACAAGCCTTTGCTTCTCAGGTAATTGTTGAATAGCCAGCTGCAGTTTCCATTCCAGTTTGTTGGCATCGAAATACCGGTCGGCCTTGATCTTGTTGCTTAAACCGCTTTCCACATCGCTCAGGCTCACCGCAGATCGTTTTTTCTGCTGTTCCAAAAAAGTCAGGCATTCATTGGTGGCGATCCGGTAAAGCCAGGTATATAGCTGCGCATCTTCTCTGAAATTTTCCAATCCATTCCATACCCTGATAAAAACATTCTGTAAAACATCGTTGGCATCATCATGATCCACCACCATGCGTCGAATATGCCAGTAAAGTTTTTCCTGATACTTGCGGATAATGGAGGTAAAGGCCTCTTCCTTTGTCTGGGGCTGCCGGAACCGCTGCAACAATTCTGCGTCTGATCTGTCTGTCAAAGCCATTGGAAGAGTTGGAAGTTGATAGTTGGTTGTTGGTAGTGATACATGGATTGAGGTTAAAAATATTTTAATGATTCAATAGAAAGTTTCTGTTCGGAATCAGACTAAGTCGTTTTTCGAATCAACCTTGCTTTCTTTTCATCACCTTTTCTGCTGCGGCAATAATATCCGGAATGTCCAGTCCATATTTTTTGAGAAGATCGGTGGGTGTTCCGCTTTCTCCAAAAGTGTCTTTCGTACCAATGTATTCGATGGGGATCGGAAAATGTTTGGCCGCCACTTGTGCCACGGCATCACCCATTCCACCGTAAATATTGTGTTCTTCCACGGTGACTGCGCATTTTGTTTTGCGGATGGAATTCAAAATAGCTTCTTCATCAATGGGCTTCACCGTATGAAGGTTGATCACTTCCACGCTTAGTCCTTTTGCTTCCAGGGCTACACCGGCCTGTATTGCATTCCATACCATGTGGCCGCAAGCAAATATGCTCACATCCGTTCCTTCTGAAAACTGCTGGGCCTTTCCAATCACAAATGGTTCATTGGGATTGGTGAATATGGGCCAGCTTGGTCGGCCGAACCGTAGATATACGGGTCCCACATAATCAGCAACAGCTATTGTCGCTGCCTTGGTCTGGTTATAATCGCAGGGAACGATCACTGTCATACCGGGAAGCATCTTCATCAACCCGATGTCTTCCAGTATCTGGTGAGTGGCACCGTCTTCTCCGAGTGTAAGGCCTGCGTGTGAAGCACAGATCTTTACATTCTTCCTGCTGTAAGCAATGCTTTGGCGGATCTGGTCATAGACCCTTCCGGTGGAAAAATTGGCAAAAGTGGTGGTGAAAGGAATTTTTCCTCCGATGGTTAGTCCGGCGGCAATGCCCATCATATTGGCTTCGGCTATGCCTACCTGTATGAAACGGTCGGGAAATTCCTTGATAAATTGTTGCAGTTTCAGAGATCCCGCAAGATCGGCGGTGAGCGCTACCACATTTTTATTTTTTCTTCCCAGTTCCGCAATGCCGTCGCCAAAGCCGCTGCGTGTATCTTTTTTACCCGTTGGTTGTATGTCCTTGAGCATGTAGTTTTTATTCAGCGCAAATGTAATCACTGATTTCACAGATTAAGATTCTGATTTCACGGAACGGACTTTGAACTTTGAACTCCGAACTTCCGACTTTGAACTTTGAACTCCCGACTTTGAACTCCGAACTCCGAACTATCCCTCTAATTCAACTTCGACTGGAAGGAAGAAAAAAGCTGTTCATCCTCTTTGAGGCGCTTTTCCCATTTCCAGGCCGTGAGCATCATTTCATCGAGTGAATACTTTGGATCCCAGCCCAGCACCCTTTTGGCCTTGTCATTATTGGCATAGATGGCAATGATATCACCGGGACGTCGAGGTCCGATCTCGTAATTGAGTTTTACGCCACTCACTTTTTCAAAAGACCGGATGGCTTCCAAAACCGTAACGCCATTTCCGGTTCCCAGGTTGAAGATTTCGGAGCCACTTGAATTGCGACCTTCTTCCAGGTATCGAATGGCAAGCGTATGGGCATGGGCAATGTCACTTACATGAATAAAATCGCGAACGCAGCTGCCATCGCGGGTGGGATAGTCATCTCCAAAAACTGTGAGCTTGGGAAGTTTCCCGATGGCTGTCTGGGTAATGGCGGGAACGAGGTTTTGAGGTTTACCAATGGGAAACTCTCCGATCAACGTGGTGGGATGTGCTCCCACCGGATTGAAATAACGCAGCAGGATGATCTTTGTCTCGCTGGCTTTTTGAAATTCTCCCAAAATCTGTTCACCCATCTGTTTGGTATAACCGTATGGTGAAGTAGCAGGCCTGGTAGGCGTTTCTTCAGTAACGATCTGTTGGTCGGGTTCACCATACACAGTGCAGGATGATGAAAACACAAACCAGGGTGTACCAAATTCCTGGACGCATTTCAAAAGGTTGATCAGCGAAGTAATGTTGTTCTCGAAATACAACAGAGGCTTTTCCACCGATTCGGCCACAGCTTTGTAAGCAGCAAAATGAACAATGCCTTCAATGTCTTCATTCTCCTGGAAGATGGCAAAAGTGTCATCGAAATTGCATAGATCCACCTTGTAGTTTTTAACGGGTCTTCCCGTAATTTTTTCTACTCCTTTCAATACCGAAGCACTCGACCTGGAGTTATTGTCCACGCTGATCACTTCATAACCATTTTCAATAAGGTCTACCAGGGTATGCGATCCAATATATCCACAGGCGCCAGTTACCAGGATCTTTGCCATGCATTTCGTTTGTTGCCGGCAAAACTCGGAAATAAACCTATTGGAAAATGCGGATGATGTAGAAAATTCCCGCAGCGAGCAGGGCGCTGATGGGAATGGTTAGTATCCAGGCCCATAGCAAATTGATGGTGACGCCCCAGCGAACTGCCGACAATCGTTTGGTAGCACCCACGCCCATGATGGAACCTGTGATGGTGTGCGTGGTGCTCACGGGGATCTTTAATGACTCGGTAACGAAGAGGGTGATGGCTCCTGCAGTTTCGGCCGCTACTCCTTCAAAAGGTGTGACCTTGGTGATGCGTGTACCCATCGTCTTCACAATCTTCCATCCTCCACTCATGGTTCCGAGTCCCATTGCCGTATAACAGGCCAGGGGCACCCACCAAACCATATGGTCCAGACTATAGCCGGAAGGATTGGAAGATACAAGTGCTGCCATGATGATACCCATCACTTTTTGTGCGTCATTACCTCCATGTCCGATACTGAATGCAGCCGAGGAAAGTAATTGCAGACGCTTGAACCATATATTCGACTTGTGTGCATTGAGCCTATTGAGCCAGAAAGTAAAGACAGCGAAAAGCGAAAGAATAAAAGCCAGGAGCACCCATTTAAAATTCTTGGTATAAAAAACCACCTGTAAAAAATAGGATTTGAAATGGGTCCCTTTGGCCAGAACAGCACGGTCGAGAACCAGGTTTTTATACAGGATCCATCCCACCAGTATCAGCACGAAAATGGAAACGATGCGGGGCAGC
This sequence comes from Flavisolibacter sp., assembly GCA_045805145.1. Taxonomy (GTDB): domain Bacteria; phylum Bacteroidota; class Bacteroidia; order Chitinophagales; family Chitinophagaceae; genus Flavisolibacter. The sequence goes on from JBJMLU010000080.1 coordinate 19,446, forward strand.
ATGTCTTTTCTAAACGAGAGCATGAACCACAGCGAGATGATAAAGGCGAGGATCATTCCAATGATCGGCGCAATGATGATGAAGCTTGCTGTTTCCAGAATGTTCGGACTGCTTTTCATGTTGATGGCGCCAAATCCGCCATTGGCAATGGCTGCACCGGCAAGTCCGCCAATCAGTGTATGCGATGAAGACGAAGGAATTCCAAACCACCAGGTGAAAAGATTCCAGATAATGGATCCGATCAGTCCTGAAAGAACTACCGTGAGTGTGATCCATTCGGGCTTCACTGTTTTGGCTACAGTGTTGGCTACACCATGATCCTTGAAAATAAAAAAGGCTGCGAAATTAAACAGGGCAGCCCAGATAACGGCCTGGAATGGCGTGAGCACTTTTGTAGAAACAATGGTGGCAATGGAATTGGCCGCGTCATGAAAGCCATTTATGTAATCGAATACCAGGGCCAGCGCTATGATAACAACAATGAGCGTCATTCTTAGTTTTGATTATTCGTTTCAACAGGACTCGGGTGATCGAAATATCAGCTAGGCATATTTTACAATGATGGATTCGATCACATTGGCTGCGTCTTCACATTTATCGGTAGCGGTTTCCATCACCTGGTAGATCTCTCTTTTCTTGATCACTTCCTTGGCATCTGGTTCGGTAGCAAAGAGTCGTTCGATGCTCATGTCGAAAATATCGTCGGCTTCATTTTCGAGGCTGTTGATCTTGACAAGTGACTCTGTGATCAGCCGCATGTCTTTCATATTGCGCAATTCGCCCACGGCCTTGCGCACTTCGGTGCAGCTTTGCAGGATGATCTCGGCAAGTTTCTGCATGCCGATGTCATTGGGATTGACCCGGTAGAAATTGATCTTTTTGGAAGTAGCGAAAATATAGTCGGCCACATCATCCAGCGCGGAAGCCAGATAATGAATGTCTTCGCGGTCGAAGGGCGTGATAAAATTTCTTCCAAGTTCTGTAAATAAAAGATGGGTGAGTTCGTCATTGGCGTGCTCCACATCTTCCATTTTTGTGATGATGCCCTGACGTTTATCAAAATCCGGTTCACCAATCACTTGCGTCAGCAGATAACCCATTTGCTTTACATTATCGGCGCTTTTTTCAAACAGCTCGTAAAACACTTTATTCTTCGGTGCCAGTAATCGAGCAAAGATGTTCATATGGTCCTTTTTAGGTTGAGCGAAGATAGGTTCAATTGTTCCGGGGGTCCTCCTTAACAAAGAATTAATAATAACTTAATA
>JBJMLU010000081.1:0-7709 GCA_045805145.1 Flavisolibacter sp.
CTGTAACCTCGTGTCTATGTGGTTCAACCCCGTAACATATTCCCTAAATATCCTCCAAGCTCCATCATCCATGCAATTCCTAAATGAACAATCAATCCCCCCAAAATCGTTCGGGTATGATAAACCACAACACCAAGTATCAGTCCGCCAAAAAATGAACTGATACATTCACCCACGGGCTTGCCGAAATGTATGGTGCAATAAAAAACGGCCATGGGAAGAATGGCATCTGCACCAAACCAGTTTACAAAAGCCAAAACTAGAAATCCACGGAAAAATATTTCGATAGAAAAAAAATCACTCCCGTATGAAAGTTCATAGAGTAGTTTGTACCATCCGTGGTGTTGCACCTTCAGGAAGGAAATGTTTTTCAATTTGGGATACATGGCCAGGAAATCGTGCTGCGTAGAGGCTGCAGCCACCAATGGAATCATAAGCAGGAGCATCAGCAGATAGGGCCGCCCACTGAAATTTTTAAAGGTCAGTCCATAAAATGAATCCTGTTTTTTTTCTGTAAAGCGCCATATCAAAAACAAAACAGTGGTGATCACAATTAGTTTGAAGGGCCAGTACACGACCTGATTCCAATATCTGTTCTCTATTGCTGAAAAAGGGAAATGAATGGTAGGGTCAAACACCATTTTCCAGGAAAAAAGGGCAGGGGCAAGGAGAAGAAGGAAAATGAATTTTTTTTGCCGGAAAGGATGGTGCGTTCCAAAAATCCGGTAGAGAAAATAAGGAATGCTGAACGCAGTCAGGAAAACAAAATACCAATACACATACTGAATGGCATTTTCCTTTTCGTTGATCCATCCATTTAAATGATAATGATAGTTGAGAAAAATTCCAAGTCCAACAAACATGGCCGACAGTAACCATACTCTTTTATCGGTATGGATAAAATAACTGCGCACATAGCCAAGGATTTTTTTCATTTATCACGGATTACCCCGAGGAGAATTGGTAATTGGTAATTGGGAATTGGTAATTAGGAATTGGGCCTACAGTGTTTCTAGAAAAATTATCCATCGATATCATAGAGCTTTTTCAAACTTCATTCAAACAGACGATGATTTGAATCACGAATTCACTGACAATTTCATAGAGACCTGTTCTCTTCCCCAATTCCAAATTCCCAATTCCAAATTCCAAATTCCCAATTCCTAACCCACCTTATTAAACCTGATAACAAACCGCATTAATATTCATTCCTGCTCCTACAGAAGCAAAGAGAATGACATCACCTTTTATGAGTGCATGTTCATTGACTTTTCCTTTTCTGACAAGATCGAAAAGGGTAGGGACGGTTGCCACGGAACTGTTGCCCAGCCAGTGAATTGTCATCGGCATGATGTCGGTTGGCGCTTCTTTAATGCCATACATTTTATACAATACTTTAACAATGGCCTCATCCATTTTTTCATTGGCCTGATGGATGAATATTTTTTTGAGTCCTTCAATGTGTACTCCTGCTTTGTCGAGACAGGACTTCATGGCTTCAGCTACATGTTTGATGGCATATTCATAAACCTTACGTCCCTTCATCTTGATGTAACGGACCCTGGGATCGCTTCCCGGAAAATTGGAATGACCCATGTAGATATAATAAGCTTCATCCATGCTGTGACTAACGGCAGTAGAAGAAAGAATACCGCTGCTCTTGCTTTCCCTGTATTCCAGCACACAGGCTCCGGCTCCGTCACTGAAGATCATACTATCGCGATCATACTTGTCTAATACGCGTGATAAAGTTTCGGTTCCGACAACCAGGACCTTTTTGGCAACGCCTGCTTTAAAAAATGCATCCGCCTGAATCAGGCCCTGCACCCAGCCCGGGCAACCGAACAGGACATCGTATGCTACGCATTGAGGATTGCGAATGCCCAGTATGTTTTTGATGCGATTGGCTATTGATGGAACGGCATCCGTCTGGATGGTATGTTTGATTACGTTTCCGAAGTTATGCGCAACAATGAGCTGGTCCAATGTCTCGGGATCAGTGCCGCTTTCTTCAAGTGCCTGTTTTGCTGCGATCGCTCCAATGTCGGAGGCGTTCAGGTTCTGAGGCGCATAACGTCGTTCGGCAATGCCTGTGATCTGCCTGAATTTTTCCACCACATCCTGGGGTGGCGTCTCAATGCGCAGGTTGTCCTCTGCATAGAAATTATGGACGGTGAAATCCCTGTTGGTGATGACTTCGGAAGGGATATACGAACCGGTGCCCGTGATGATTGATCTGAATTCTGCCATGAAAGTCTGATTTACTGCCGTGGGGCAGACAAAAAAGGCTTTCAAATATAAAGACTTAATTGCGGTAAGAAATCGACTAGAAGTTGGAGTTGCCTTTTTCTTTGGCGCGGTGGCAGATCACTTCAACAGAAAGACTGAAGGCCAAACCGAATGCAACGGCTTCCCAAATCGAATCTTTCTGCACAAATGCCTTAATCATCATGACCAGGGAGAACAGGGCCACCATCACGGTAAGTGCGTTCTTTTCTGTAAAATACTTTCTCATTATTATGGATTTACACGAATCTGAGGGCTACAAAAATAAGCCAGGGACGTGCATTTCAGGCTTCTTCTTCGGTAGAAAAGCCTTTTCTGTCGATTAAAGAAATGTTAAGAAGAGAGGTTGGTAGTTGATAGTTGATAGTTGGTAGGAGAGAAGATGAGAGAAATTTTAAACGCAAAGTACGCAGAGAACCGCAAGGGGAAGAAATTTGCGGCACTCTGCGCTTCTCTGCGCTCATTGCGTTAAAAAAAAATTCAGGAAAACACGATCCCCAAAAAGACTTGATGTAGGACAGATGATTGAGCCCTTCGGGTTTTAGTGGAAACCGCATTTAAGAACCGGACACCAGGAGCCACAAACCACAAACCCATCCTATCTTTGCCGCTCACGAATAACAAGAAATGAGCGAAGTAAAGAATCATAATTTTATCGAAGAGATCATTGATGAAGATCTTAAAAATGGAAAGTATTCTTCCATTGTCACACGATTTCCGCCTGAACCCAACGGATATCTTCATATGGGCCATGCTACCAGCATCTGTCTGAATTTCGGACTCACCAAAGATTTTCCTGGCTATACAAATCTTCGTTTTGATGATACCAATCCTGTAACAGAAGAAACAGAATATGTGGAAAGCATCAAAGAAGACATTCGCTGGTTGGGATTTGAATGGAAAAACGAACTCTATGCCTCTGATTATTTTGATCAGCTCTATGAATTTGCAGTAAAGCTGATTAAAAACGGACTGGCATACGTGGATGATTCCAGCTCTGAAGAAATTGCATCAATGAAAGGAACGCCTACAGAACCGGGTAAAAACAGTCCGTTCCGCAATCGCAGTGTGGAAGAGAACCTTGGTCTTTTTTCCCGCATGAAAGCCGGAGAGTTTCCGGACGGCAGTCGCACGCTCCGGGCAAAGATCGACATGGCCCATCCCAACATGCTGATGCGAGACCCTGTTTTGTACCGCATCAAGCACGCGCACCACCACCGCACAGGTGATAAATGGTGCATCTATCCGATGTATGACTTTGCGCATGGACAAAGCGACAGCATCGAAAAGGTTACGCATTCTATTTGCACGCTTGAATTTGTTCCTCACCGTGAGCTCTATGACTGGCTTATTGAAAAGCTGGAAATCTATCCTTCGCACCAATACGAGTTTGCACGCCGCAACATGACATACACGGTCATGAGTAAGCGCAAATTGCTGCAGCTGGTGAATGAAAACTATGTAGATGGCTGGGATGATCCACGTATGCCCACCATCAGTGGCATGCGGCGGCGCGGATATACACCGGAAGCTATCCGCGACTTTTGTTACAGGGTAGGCATTGCAAAAAGAGAAAACATCGTTGACGTGGGATTGCTGGAGTTTTGTGTGAGGGAACACTTGAACAAAATAGCACTGAGGCGTATGGTGGTTTTCGATCCTTTGAAGATCGTCATCACCAATTATGAAAAGAATGTGGAAATGCTGGAGGGAGAAGACAATCCTGAAGACTCCGAAAGCAAATCAAGAGAACTTCCCTTTGGAAAGGAGATTTATATCGAACGTGACGACTTCATGGAGAATCCACCAAAAAAATATTTTCGTCTCTATCCAGGTGGAATGGTACGGCTGAAATTTGCTTACATCATCCGTTGTGACGAAGCCATCAAAAATGAAAACGGAGAAATCGCGGAATTGAGATGCACCTATATTCCTGAAAGTAAAAGCGGACATGATACTTCCGGAATCCATGTCAAAGGAACGCTTCATTGGGTAGAATGCACGCATGCAGTTACCGCCGAAGTACGACTCTATGACCGTCTTTTTAAAGTGGAAGACCCTTCGAGTGAAGAGGGTGATTTTAAAGACTACATCAACCCGCATTCATTGCATACCGTTGCCACAGTCTATGCAGAACCGGCGCTCAAGCATGCAAAAATGAATGAGCGTTACCAGTTTCTTCGAAAAGGATATTTTACGCTCGATAATAAAGACACCTATCATCGACTTGTGTTCAATCGAACAGTAACTTTAAAAGATGCCTGGGAAAAAGAGCAGAGAAAGGGATAGTTTGGAGTTCAAGTTCAGAGTTTGGAGTTCAAAATTCAAAGTTCAAAGTCGGTGAACTACGAAGCGGTCAGTACTACTGGACTCCGGGAGATTGCTTGCGCCACCGCTATAGCTTTAGCGCACGCAGTCGCTTCGCTCGCAATGACGGTCACTGGTTTCAGAGTTCGTTTATACTTCGCTCGCAATGACGTTCACTGGTTTGAGAGTTGGTTTATACTTCGCTCCTTTGGCTTCGAACCCAAACAAAGCTTGATTAATACTATAGTCGTCAACTATAAGTCAACATGAAGCCTGTAGTGAGCGCCGAATTCACGTCATTGCGAGCGAAGCGACCCCCGCAGGGTGCGGGGCTAAAGCTATAGCGGTGGCGCAAGCAATCTCCCGCAGTGCAGTAGTACTGACCGCTCCGTAGTTCACCGACTTTGAACTTTGAATTTTGAACTAAAAAGCCTTCCGTTTAGGAAGGCTTTCAGCTTATTTATTTATTATTTGGATTGAGTGCTTCAGTTATTCTATCAAGTACGTCCTGAAGGTGTGCACGACTGCTTGCATCCTTGAATCCGGGCAATGCTGCGCGAATTTCGGCGGCCAGTGTTCTCAACTGCGCTTTTGCAATTGAGATTGCATCCGTAGTTCTACTGTTCATAGTTGGAACAGGAGGACCAAAACTGATTTGAATTCCACCAGCTCCCGCATCAGGATTGATGATCTTGTTCAGTCCTTCTACAAAAGATTTCTGAAGGTTTCTTCTGTAAATGTCAATGGACTGGTGAGTATTCAATTCGCTCCAGATTCCTTTTCTCAGATCCGTGACCATGTCGCTTGCAGTGTAGGCATTCGTTGGATCCTCTGCTTCATAGCGGAATAATTTATTCCAGGTAGCGGTTGACAGCAAACGGTTCACGATATTGTTCTGAACGTTTCCGATCGTCGTCAACTTGTTGCTGCCGGTATAATCGGAGATATTATTATCCACCAGCCATTTTGGTGTTTTGAAAAGCTGCTCCTGCAAAAACTGCATCGCTTCTTTCTGTTTTGCTTTCGAAACAAATTCTACAACAACTCCTGGTTCTTCAGTCATTTTCGGAGTGGTATAAATGCCTCCAACAGTTTTAGCCACGTGGCCCATATATCTTCCGTATTGACTAACAAGCTGCGTGTACATTTCATTGAGGCTGGAATAATCCTTGTTCGGTTCTTTGGTCCATTCAGGAAGTTTGACAAGGATGCGCTGGAGATTTTTTATACCATAGGCACTTGCTTTTGCTGCATTGTCGCCCAGGTCTTCGTTTTGACCGCGCGGGTCATCAGGATCTGTTTCTGTTCCAAACCAGTAGCGCTTATCTTTTAGCTTCTCCATGGTCATTTTGTTCAGAATAGGAACTTCGTCTTCTGGTGTTTTTGCCTGGGGTATCCAACGATAACCCCATTCAATGGCCCACTTGTCGTAGTCACCAATTCTTGGGAACAGTCCTTTCTCACTGATATTGTCTTCGGGTTGGGCTACATAATTGAAACGTGCATAGTCCATGATAGAAGGCGTGTGCCCGTTTGCTTCCACCCATGCTTTGTTACGCAGATTCTCCACAGGAACAGTTGAAGAAGAACCCCAGTTGTGACGAAGTCCAAGTGTATGACCTACTTCGTGTGAAGACACAAACCGGATCAATTGTCCCATCAGTGAATCTGAAAAATGCAAAGTCCTGGCTTGAGGATCTACTGCAGCGGTCTGAATAAAATACCAGTCACGCACCAGGTTCATCACGTTATGATACCAGTTGATATGCGTTTCAAGGATTTCTCCGCTTCGTGGATCATGAACGTGCGGACCACTGGCGTTGGCAACATCAGAAGGCTTGTACACGATGGCGGAATAGCCAGCGCCTTCCAGGCTCCAGGAAGGATCATTGGTTGGAGCCATCTTTGCTACGATCGCGTTTTTCCATCCGGCTTTTTCAAAAGCAACATTCCAGTCGTTCACACCTTGTATCAGATAGGGAACCCATTTGCGCGGAGTAGCCGGATCGATATAATAAACAATTTGTTTTTGCGGTTCTACCAGTTCTCCACGCAGATATTTATCTACGTCTTCGGGCTTGGGTTCCAGTCTCCACCGGGTGATCATCCTGATTTCTTCAACGCCTTGCGGGTTGGCATCGAAGTCGGTGTAGCTGGTAGCAAAATAACCTATACGCGGATCGAAATACCTTGGTTTCATTGCAACTTTGGGAAGAAGGACCATGGAACTGTTTAATTCGAAAGTGGTCGGCGTTCCTGCCGTAGCTCCAAATGCCTGCTGCGGTGCCTGTTGTCCAAAACCGGATACAGGAGTGCGCATATAAGTCTTTACGGTTTGTAGTTCTACGTTATTGGGAAAAGATTTTACATCGATAACATAAGAATTTTCTCTTTGATATTGGGTAAGTCCCAATTGTCTTTTGACACGTGAATCAAAGAAAAGAATGTCATTATCACCCATGATGTAGTCTGTGACTTCAACCACGGAGCTTTTATCATTGGTAACAGAATCGGTGTGGTAGGCCGCCACACTGAACGCGGCATTGATTGGCTGAAGATTGGAATTGCGCACAGACTGGTACATACCTGCAGAGTCGCGGCCTACTTCCTGATAAGAAATGCTTCTCAGGAAAATTTTATTTCCGGGACCTTTCTCAAACGTGATCACGTTCTCGGAGATCTCATCACCTGCATAACCGAGGAAGCCTGCCCTTGCGCCGGCGGGTGCCTTGGAGATGCGGTTTACAACCAGGATCTCCCGGTTCAAGAGCGAATCCGGAATTTCAAAATAATATTTGTCGTCCAGGCGGTGGGTGGTTAGCAGGCCTTTGCTGGTACGGGCTCTGCTCGTAATAACTTCGGAATAAGGACGGGGGGCTGTACTTCCTCCACGATTAGCTCCAGGGAATTGTCCGGTAGGAGCAGTCTGGCCATTTTGCTGACCATTACCCTGGGCATAGGTGAGTGAAGAAAATAAAATGCTGGTTGCAACTGCAACAGCAACTCGAAGATTCATGTGTGTTTATTTTTTGATTGGAAAATACAAGGATTGACAAACAGGGCGGAAATTTACTAAAGAAGTCGTTATAGGGGCCACCAAAGTTGCAAAGCCTTAA
>JBJMLU010000082.1:0-3539 GCA_045805145.1 Flavisolibacter sp.
AAAAGATTCACTCCACTGTGCTCTGGAAGTCACAGTGGCCAGGAGAATAAAAACAGAAAGAATTTTTTTTAAACTATATGCTACAGGCAGATGAATCATTCATGATAAAACTACACTGCCCGCAGAGGGAAGAAAGGGGAAAAATCTCAGGAAAAAGGAGGAAAATTCCCAACCAGGATTCGTGGGATTTGAATAGATTCTCTAACCAGGATTTTGAGATTACCTGGATTTCCAGGATTTCTTTTTGACAGTATTGAAGTGTTTCCTGGAGGCAGCCTCTCTTTCTGAAAACTTTAATTTAAAGAGGTTTTTGATGGTCGTTGCTTCTTGCTCGTGTGGTTAATTGTTGAAAAAGGTTTCGAAAGCCTTTCTATTTTGACGCATTTATAATATTGGTACCTTGTTTGACGAACTTTCTTGAAGTATTCCTTTATCCAAATAAGTTATACTATACTGTTTCTTTCAAAACCTCTTCCTCTTTGCTTATCTATCTCTTTCCTTATCTTCTTAAACTCTCTTCTCACATCCCTCATCCCTCATCTCTCATCTTCTCTTCTATCAACTAATCAAACAAACTTCCCCGTATGACTTTTCTTTTCCTTCTTTAATCCTTCTGGTTTTCCAGCGTACACCAGGTATCCGCCATCGGCTCCTGCCTCGGGGCCAAGGTCAATCACCCAGTCAGCGCTTTTAATCACATCGGTATTGTGCTCAATCACAATGATGGAATGTCCCTGGTCGATCAGTGCATTAAAAGATGCAAGAAGTTTTTTAATGTCATGGAAATGGAGTCCCGTGGTGGGTTCATCAAATATGAACAGAATTTTTCCTGCGCTGCGGCCCTTGCAAAGAAACGAAGCCAGTTTCACTCTTTGGGCTTCTCCACCGGAGAGTGTATCAGAGGACTGACCCAATTTCACATAGCCCAATCCTACCTCGCTCAGGGGTTTTATTCCTGAGCAGATCGACTTCTCGTCCTTAAAAAATTCTATGGCTTCATCCACGCTCATCTCCAGTACATCGTGCACGCTCTTTTCCCTGTAATGAACCTCCAGCACTTCTTCCTTGAATTTTTTTCCGTGACATACTTCGCAGGTAAGGTGTACATCGGCGAGAAATTGCATTTCCACGATCTTCTCTCCTTCGCCCTTGCAAGCGTCACACCTTCCTCCATCCACATTGAATGAAAAATGTTTGGGCTGAAATCCACGCATTTTGCTCAGAGGCTGCGATGCAAACAAATCGCGGATATGATCCCAGGCCTTGATATAGGTTACAGGATTGCTTCTTGAAGATTTGCCGATCGGGTTCTGATCCACCATTTCCACCTGGGTGATGGCATCCATATTGCCGCTAAGGGCGCGGTGAAATCCTACTTTATCAGCCGCCTCACCCTGTAATTTTTTGAGTGCCGGATATAAAATATGTTTGATCAGCGTGGTCTTTCCACTGCCGCTAACACCACTCACCACACAAAGAACCTGCAATGGAAATTCTACCGTGATATCTTTTAAATTATGTTGCCTTGCACCCTCCACAACGATCGATTGGGTCCATTTCCGTAATTTCTTTGGCACTTCAATCTGGAGTTCACCTTTGAGATATTTCCCCGTGAGACTTTCCGGATTGGAAATGATCTCTTCGTAATCACCCTCCGCAATCACTTCTCCGCCGAGGTGGGAAGCCAGTGGACCCATATCAATTATGTGATCTGCTTCGCGCATCATCATCTCGTCGTGTTCCACCACCACAACGGTATTTCCCAGGTCACGCAATTCTTTGAGAACACGGATTAAATTGAATGTGTCTCTGGGATGAAGACCAATGGAGGGTTCGTCGAGAATATAAAGTGAGTTGGTGAGGTTACTTCCAAGACTTCGAGTGAGCTGGATACGCTGGCTTTCGCCCCCGCTCAATGTATTGGCCAAACGGTTCAGGGTGAGATATCCGAGTCCCACGTGCAGCATCGTATCAATGCGGTGATTGATCTCCAGCAAAATTCTTTTGGCTACTTCCTGTTCGTAAGGAGTAAATTCTTTTGACGTAATGTCGAACCAGGTCCGCAGATCACGGATCGGCATTTCACTAAGCTCACCGATATGTTTGCCTCCGATCTTTACGAAGAGTGCTTCCTTTCTCAACCGGTATCCATGGCACTCGGGACATTGGGTTCTTCCACGATAGCGGCTCAGGATCACACGGTATTGAACCTTGTACAGGTTCTGTTCCACTTCCTTGAAAAAATCATTGATCCCGTTCACATGCTGGTTCCCTTCCCAAAGAATGCGGTATTCTTCTGTACTGAGATCGGCAATGGCTTTGTGCACAGGAAAATCAAACCTGCGCGCAGCTTTTACAAAACTTTCTTTCCATTTCCCGAGCTTTTCTCCTTTCCATGGAGCCACAGCACCTTCGTACACGCTCAGAAGTTTGTTCGGGATCACAAGGTCTTCATCAATGCCCAACACCAGTGAAAATCCTTCGCAGGTAGGACAGGCGCCATAAGGATTGTTGAAAGAAAAAAGATTGGGAGAGGGTTCTTCGAAAGTCATCCCGTCCAGCTCGAAGCGGTTGTTAAAATGAATCAGGTTTTTTCCGTCCACTTCCAGGTACACATCGCCTTCTCCTTCATAAAATGCTGTTCCGATGGAATCAGACAATCTGTGCGTATCATCTTCATCAAAATCCTTGACCACGATCCGGTCGATCAGAACGAATACATTCTCCGGATACGCAAATGCTTTTTTTATCAGTGCTGCATTTTCCAGCAATTCTTCGATCCGGAACACTGTTCCTTCCGAAATTGGATTTTCTTTTTGTGTTCTTGAAAAAGGTGAAGCATAAATCCTTGAAAAGCCTTTTTGCATCAGGATATTCAGCTCCTCGGTGATATCGCGGTTGCGGTGCTGTTTGAATGCAGAAAGAATATAAACCCGGCTATCTTTTTTTGCATGATTGATCACCTCAAGTACATCCTTCACATCATCTTTCTTTACCACCCTGCCCGATACCGGTGAAATGGTTTTTCCCGCCCGGGCAAAAAGCAACCGGAGATAATCATAGATCTCGGTCATGCTGCCCACGGTGCTTCGCGGTGTGCGGGTGATTACTTTTTGTTCAATAGCGATGGCTGGAGCGAGGCCCTTGATATAATCCACATCAGGCTTGTCCATCCGGTTGAGGAACTGGCGCACATAAGCGCTCAGGCTTTCAGCATAGCGTCTTTGGCCTTCGGCAAAAAGCGTATCGATGGTGAGGGAAGATTTTCCTGAGCCCGACACGCCGGTGACGACAATCAGTTTATTGCGGGGGAAGCTGACATCAATGTTCTTCAGATTGTGAACCCTGGCACCTTTTACAAATATGGGATCATCTTTATGTATGGGTCTGACCTGGCTTTTAGGGCTGGCAATTTTTTCTTTCATTTTCATTCCTGGCAAAAATACGACTTGCTAAATAGTTTAGCTTTAAACCTTAACAGATCTTTTAGAGAAATATGGGCGAACGGTAAATATTTGTTGCAGGAATTGAAAAAGAAT
>JBJMLU010000083.1:0-14254 GCA_045805145.1 Flavisolibacter sp.
AAGATCGTAATAGGCGCCTATGACTTCAACTTCATTTTTGTCGACCAGGGGTTTTAAAATGGGAAGAGATGTCTTTAAAAAATTTACTCCGTGCCTGATATTCGCTATCACCAAAGTATCAATATTCGATCTTTGGTTATTTGGGACCATTTTTTCTTCCTCTTCGGCAGCAATATAGTCGACCAGGCTCTGGATATGGTCTTCATGTTTTTCCTCTCCTGCAGCTGCGTAGGCCTGAATGGCTCCGCAATTTTCATGGCCCAATACTACAATGAGTTTACAATGCAAATGCTCCACGGCATATTCAATACTACCCAACTCAAAATCACCAATGACATTGCCAGCAGTGCGAATAGAAAATACATCACCAAGTCCCTGGTCAAAAATCAATTCGGGCGGCAAACGCGAATCAGAGCAACTAACAATTACAGCAAAGGGATTCTGGCTCTTTTTTAAATCCCTGATGCGGTCCAAAGTCTGATCAGGATGCACGGGATGACCACTAACAAACCTTCCGTTTCCACTTTGGAGCCGGTTCATTGGAGTGGGTACGTTCACCGGATGTTCTTCTTCCTGTTTATGTTTACAGGAAAAAATAAAAAGCATAACTACGAATGCCAGTAATAATTTCATGGTATTGCCTTTGAGTTGAAATAAAATTTCCTTCGTCGGTTAGCACCATCACTCACTTGCTGCTAGGTCAGTCTGTAATGAAGAAAGCAAAACTGAACTGATTCATTATTCTCACAACCACACTTCAATATGAAAAAGGATTTGTCCAAAGCTTTTGTGCGCGAACCTTTCGGACATACAAAATATACCCACCTTTTCAGGCCAGTCCAGTATATAACACCGTCCGTTCGCCGGAGCCGCCTCTTCGCTCTATTTAATATTTGGATTCGTGTGAAGTCGCATATTCTATGCTCTTATTGAGCATCTGAGAGATGCTTCATTCGGGCGGTGGAGTAAAAAGAGATGGTCAGTGGTTTGAATCAATTGGTACGCCGCAATTCATTTCAGAAAATAGCATCCAATGATTTAGAAGAGGAATCCTGGGTTCCAAAATAAGTTTTAGAAAACTTACGATGAGAAGAAGATTTTAAATTGCTTTGCTATCGCAGGAGCATCACTGTTCCTTTTTCTGTTTTTTGTTCTCCTCCTTCAAACTGATAGGTGCATGTCCAGATAAATAAATGGTTGCCTTGTTCCAGTCCGGCGTATTTTCCGTCCCATCCCCTGGCTGGGTCATGTGAAGTAAATACAACAGTTCCCCATCGGTTGTAGATCGTCATTTGAAAATGTTTTAGTAGACCAAACACCAGGGCACGGAACTGGTCATTTCTCCCATCGTTGTTGGGAGTGAAGGCCGTGGGAATATAGACCCCTTCCATGCAATCCTTTGGTTCAATAAGAATGCTGTCCCTTCCCTTGCATCCATGCGATTCGGTTACATCCAACCAGTAGATGGCTGGTTTCGCAACAGTGATTCCCGCAGAATGCATTCCATTGCTCCAGGTATAAGAAGAAAAACTCTTCAAAGCCCTCAGCTCCATTTTTGAATAGCTGCACAACACAGTATCAGCCGGAAGAAAATCTTTGGGCGAAGGAACCAGCGAAATAATTTTTGTTGAGTCAGAACCTTTACAACCATGGATGTCCGTTACTTCAACAGAATAGCTGCCCGTTGCATGCGCTGTGAATGTTTGGGAAACCGACCCATCCTGCCAGTGATAATGCTCATAAGAACCGGCATCCAGCACGCGAACACTTCCCTGACAAAGCCAGTTTGTTTTGTCAAGTGAGATGGTTGGATTTTTCCAGACATTCAGTACAGATAATGTATCAGAAGAACGGCATCCTTCGGCCGTCGTAGCCAGCAAATGGTAAGATCCCGCTTGATGAATCGTGATGCCCTGAGTTGTATCCGAATTGTTCCATTGGTATTTAATGAATCCAGGTGGTGCAACTAAGGAAAGGGAAGAACCTTCGCAAAAGGAAGTGTCCGCACCCAGATGAACAGGCGGAGAAGTAAACACATGCACCTGAATGGTATCGCGAATAAAACAACCTGGAAGCTTTTCGGCGCTTAGATAATAAACTGTGTCTACCAGCGGACTTACCACAACCTCCCGCTGGTCAGACCCGTTCATTTGATAGGATGGAGACCAATGATAATTTATAAATCCGGTTTCTGCTGTCAGGTGTACCGTATCCGAATTGCATTTAGTGCGATCCACTATTGGCGTAAAAGGTATTGCCGGATGCGGAGTAACCAAGATCGTGTCGTTAAATACTTCGCCGCAGGAGTTGGTTGCCTGAACAAAATAATTTCCAGGAGCACTCACAAAAAAACTGGAGTCGGCCGATCCATCTTGCCAGGAATAATGATCAAATCCCTCCCCTGCATGAAGTGTAAATGAGTTACCTGGGCAGAGCGATGTATCCTTTCCCAGATCAATCAGGTCGGGAGCAGCGTGAATGGTTACTTTGATAGAATCAAAGTAAGTTACGCACCCGGCGTTCAGCTGTGCGTGAAGCCAGGTGGTACCAGATTTTTTAAAACGTAAAACTGCATTCGATTTTCCTGCCTGCCGAATCGAAACCATCGCAGTATCGATCTGCCATCGGGCAATCAGGTTGCATCCCGTACCAGTTGTGATTTGATAGGAAACGTCCTGATTAACCTTGCAAATTGATGTGGGGCCACCCAGTGACAAAATATTACAAGTGCTGCTGCTGTTACAATAAAGTTTATCTATTTGCAAGCCGTCGGTATCATCAACAAAAGAAATGGGAATGTCTATTTGTTCAAAACTGCGTTGTAGTGGTGAAGCGGATAAAGAGAAGGGCTGAGGATCTGCATCCTGAGTGGGAGGAATATCAGACAGATGTGTGCACGTGCCCAGTTCTCCTTCCGGGGTAAATTTCGCAAGCCAGGAGTCCAGGTAATTAGCCTGGGGGGAAGAAAAAGCGCTTCCGCCCTGATAAATAAACCCCTTATCGTTCACGTCCATGCCATAAGGATAACCATAGTTAACGGGATCAAATTCATGGTACCATTGAATATTCAGGGCAGTATCTGCCTTGACGAGTACATTATAAAAGCTGTTAGAACTTTCCTTATAAGTTTGATAAGCTCCATAAAGAAAGCCTCCGTTGAAAGCAGTGGCACGCATAATAGAGCTATGTGGAATACTTCTCAGCCGGATCGGGACCCCAAGGGTGTCAAAACTGGCCATCAGGAAATCTCCATTATGATTGCCTCCTACATATAAGATGTGGTCCAGATAAACAGACGCATGTCGTTGGTAAATGCTACTTGTGCCGGTATTGTTGTATCGGTAAGCGCTGAGATAATTTCCACTATTTCTGTCTAAACGCACCGTTACACTTCCTCCGTTATCTCCTTCTATGATCATGATGACTGAGGACTCGGTAGATACTGCGCAAACCTGTGAGAAAAAAATGGTGGCCCCGGTAATCTCATAAGCTTTCAACCACAGTCCTTTTCCATTTGGATTTAATTTATAAACCAACACCGCAGGCAGCTCTCCCACATAACCGGGGCGCGCACCTATAAAATAATAGTTCCCTTCGAAGTCGCGGTGAATGCAGGGCGACAAGGAGCCACCGGAAGTGAAATTAAAATTTTTGTCAGTCTTCAATGTAGTAGACCAGATAGGCTGCAGTTGGTCTGAAACCAGTGTCAGTGTGTAACTGCCAATTCCTCCAGGACTGGAATAAGTGACGATCATCACGGTTGAATCCGTCATTTTCTCAATGACGACTGGTGCAGTGGCTTCCTCCTGAAAAATTTTGACTCCTTTTAAAAACTGTCCGGACTCCGAAAAAATTTTGAGTCCACCCGTGATTTGATTTTCCATGCCCAACATCCGGTCATAACGGCTGGTAGCTACCAGATGAATATTGTTGCGCATCAGGTGATAGGAATAAACAGGGTCCTGATAACTGTGTGATCGAAGTGTTTTATAATAGCTGGTTAGACAGGGATCATCAACTGGTGGCGTAGGGCAAAAAGTTTCATGGCAACTGAACTGGGGCAAAACAATCAGGGGCGAAAGACTCGAAATAGCTGATTCGCTGGTTGCAAGAAATGAGCCTGTATTAATAGATGAACTGAAATATTTTCCATTGAAGAATTGCGTGAGATTGGTTTGAACATCGTTGGTAGTGCATCCGGAAACAATTCCGGAGCTGTCTGTCTTGATCAGGACCAGTGAACCGGAGTCTTTTGTTGTGAGGCCAAACAAAAAACCACCATCCGTTGTACGTACAACCGAAGACAGCGAAGATCCCGGAGGTACATCGTAACTACGGCTATGTTCAATCAGTGGGTAATAGTTCGCAAGTTGTTTGATGAAAATTAGTTTTCCCGCCGAAGGAAGGCAAAGCCCCAACACATCACCCGCATGATCAAGTGCAGCAGTCACAGAAAAATCGAGGGTGAAGGGCAGGTTGTAACGATGTCGGGTATCAAAGGAAGATCCTGAATAAAACAAATCCCGTTCGAGTTCATAAATTCCCGATGAAGACCTGGAAATGCCCAACATCCGCACCCTGTTTGAAAAATCCGTGCTTTGCAATCCCAAAGTTTCTGACGAAACATCATCGAGCGTATGGGATGATACGATGCTTCCATCGCTTGCACTGATGTCGGTGATTTCAACAGTGCGCAAAGCATTTCTAAAGCAATTATAGATCAGACAGGGATGACCAGCATGAATCCCGATCAGATCTGTCAGGCCTGTGGGTTGCAGCTCATTCGACCATACAAGGCTGCCATCCAATTTCATTTCACAAAATTCAATCAGGCCATTTGTCTGAACCGACAATACCATTCCGCTTGAATCTCTCAGGTCCATGACCAGTTTTTGTGGTGAAGAAGCAAGCTGTATTGTTTTTGACCAGTTGATCGTTAGATCTGCATTCCATAGAGAAACAAAAGCCCGGTTGGTACCATCATGAAGCATGCCAGCTAAAGCAACTTTACCATTTAACAGTGCATGCATTGAGCTCAATTCCGTTGGCAAACCATTGATGGTAATTCTTTGTGCGGCAATAATGGAACCGGTAGGTCTCATACGCACCAAAAATCCCTGCGAAACTCCGTTTTGTATGATTGTTCCCGCTACTGCCTGATCGCCGCCAGGAAGAGTTTCCAGTGCCGACAAACGGATCTTTTCCCCTGCTGGTGCAGGCAATTCCATATGATAAGTGTCAGTGATGCAGGTTTGTGCCCTTACATTCACTACAATTACCAGTAAAAATATCAGGAAGCTGCAGGCAATCTTTATTTGCTGAAGGCGGATATAAAAGAGCGATGGGGTTTGCAGCATGCAGTCTTGGTACCCAAAAAGGGTTTAAGCCTGCACACAATATAAATAGAAATGGAAAAGCGAACAAGGACGCGACAAGAATATTCTTCAACAGAATTGCAGCTGTTTTGGTAAGGCTGCTCGTTTCCCATATTAACATCCAACTCCCATAATTTAATCATGCCTGGCTCCTGACAGCCTTTGGTTTTCGAAAACCAGTACTGTAATAACTCCTAAGAAATAGGCCAGGATATCGTACCATTCAAATCCATAACCGATCACGGTTCTGGCAATCACGTTTTTTGTCAGACCTAGCCTGTCCACAATGTTGAAATACTGAAGGGTCTCTATCAGGCAGGCAAACAGAAACACGCCAATTCCGAGCTTTACAGGTGAAAGTTTGAAAAACGTTCTTCCCGCGCAATAGATCAAAATGACCACCAGATAATCTCCCACGTATGGGCGCACAAACCGGTCATGGACAAACAATGCGATCAGTACTTCTATGATAAAAAGAAGAACAGTAAGGAAGAAGAATCTCAGATTAAAGATGAACATAGAATAGAAAAATGTATAAAGCAACATCGAAGCACCATCTAATTTTTGTTGGCCTTTCTCCACTTAGTGAGGTCTACGACTTCGTCCTTTTCTTCATCATAATATTTAATGACAAGAGAAGGCGGATAAACATAAAAATTGAAATGGGTATATAATGAGCTTCCATTGTCTTCCATCACCTTTACCCAGTAATAAGGTTCTGCTTTTGTGGGCTTTTGCCAGATTGTAATTTTCAATTTGTTTTTTCCATGGCCTTTTTTGTTTATGTACAAGGTGCGCTCTTTTACTTCCTTTAGATTTGCTATAGTGTCCACCACCCTGGACTCAAGTTCAGGTGATTTGGAATGGTGCGGAACGGGCTCCTGGGTATTCTGTGCAAAACATGCATGGGAATAGAATGAAAATGTAAGTGCAAACAGGGTTTGCTTAACGATATTGTATTTAGGGGTAGATGTGTTTTTCACGTCGATAGTCTCTTAATTATTTTTGTGGGTACTATTTTGATGCGTGCAGCTTCGTTTATCTTTTGTCAATGAAATAGAAATTCCCGGAAATAATTATTCATCCATAGCAATCACCACATTTCCCAGCTTTTGTCCGGAAGCAACATACTTGTAGGCTTCTGCAATTTTTTCCAATGGATATTTTTTGTCGATAAGCGGCTTGAACTTTCCTTTCTCCACCTGGTCTTTGATAAATTCAAGCGCATGCCTGATGGATGTCAATTTTGGGAAAAGGACTTTTTTACCTCCAAACAGTGGCGTTACCAACACCCATAATAAATTGATGGCCCCACCAGCAGAAGAAAATAATCCCTTGTCTTTTAAGAGTGGCCTGCATTTTAAAAAGCTGGTCTTTCCCACCGCATCAAAAACATAATCATAACGCTCTTCGTCTTTTGTAAAATCCTCTTTTCTATAATCAATTATTTTATCGGCCCCTAGTCTCCGCACCAGTTCAGCGTTTTCACCACCACAGGCTGCTGTCACGCCGACTCCATAGCTTTTTAAAAACTGCACGCAGGCAGAACCAATAGCGCCTGTAGCTCCGTAAACCAATGCTTTTTGACCCGGTTGAATATTCAGCTGCAGTACAAAAGAACAAGCATACACTGCTCCTTCCAGGCAGGCGGCGGTTTCATCATCATCTATCATGTTGGGCCGCGAAACAATTGATTTTACAGCTTTCGATTCTGCCATTGTGAAATACTGCGCATGGGCACCGCAACCAAAGGCGCCACCAAATCCCATGATCCTGCTACCGGCAGTAAAATTCTTCACATTAGATCCTGTTGCTTCAATTCGTCCTGAAAAATCAGACCCGATAATGGATCGTCGGGGCTTCCATAAGCCTGTAAATAGCCGCATCACGAAAGGCCTTCCGGATAACACATGGCAATCCGAGCGGTTTACGGTCGTCGCAAATACCTTGATCAAAACTTCATCTGCTTTTGGAACCGGTATTTCCACTTCCCTGATGCATACATCACCTGGCAAACCATATTTCGTTCGAACGGCAGCTTTCATTCAATAAGCAATTATAGTTGGTGGACTTCGAGCTAGCGATAGCTAAAATCGGGCTCTACTTCGTTGCTTTATAAAGATAGAGCCTTGAAAATATCTTCCGGCTTGTTTTTACAATTGGCTTTGTCGCCCGATAAACACGTATTTGTCGCGATCACCCCCGTAAATTGCCGTATCTGGGTCGGCCAAATTCAGCGGATTGATGTCAAATTTGTAGGGTCAACGGTGCTTGATTAAAATTTTATTCAAAACTTATTTATGCAAGTTCCATATAAGATCATCCCACACCTCTGGTACGATCAGCAGGCAAAAGAAGCCGCGAAATTTTATTGCTCTATTTTCCCCGATTCGTCCATCACCAATATCACCGTGCTTCACAACACGCCTTCCGGTGATTGCGATGTGGTTTCTTTTCAACTATCAGGACAGCCCTTTATGGCCATTAGTGCCGGTCCCATTTTTAAATTCAATCCTTCGATTAGTTTCATTGTCAATTTCGATCCGGCAAAAGATAGGGAAGCACAAGAGAAGCTCAATGCCAGCTGGAAAAAATTATCAGAAGGCGGCAAGGCCCTGATGCCCCTAGGCGAATATCCTTTCAGCAAACGCTATGGTTGGATACAGGATAAGTTCGGACTCTCCTGGCAACTCCATCTTGCCAATCCCGGAGCGGAACCAAGACCTTTTATCATCCCTGCGCTTAGTTTCGTTGGAACTGTGGCTGGCAAAGCCGAAGAAGCCACAGAGTATTACATTTCAGTTTTTAAAAATTCAAAGAGAGGAAATATTCTCCGCTATCCAGGAGGAATGGAACCCCATAAGGAAGGAACAGTGATGTTCACCGATTTTATGATCGAAAACCAATGGTTCGCTGCGATGGACAGTGCCGAACAACACCAATTCACCTTTAATGAAGCTGTTTCATTTTTGGTAAACTGCAATTCCCAGGAGGAAATTGATGATTACTGGGAAAAACTTTCTGCCCTTCCTCAGTCAGAACAATGTGGCTGGTGTAAGGACCAATATGGTCTTTCATGGCAAATCAGTGCGGCGATTATGGGCGAGATGATGGGAAACGGCTCGCAGCAGCAGATCGACCGGCTGACACAGACATTTTTGAAGATGAAAAAAATCGACCTAAAAAAACTAAAGGAAGCGTATGAAGGGGAGATGGTGAATGGTGAATGGTGAATGGTGAATGGTGAATAATGAATAGTGAATGGTCAATGGTGAATGGTGAATTGGGAATTGGGAATTGGGAACTGGGAAGTCGTTTAGATGGACGGTTTGGATTGGGCTGGTAAGAAAATTATTGGAAAATATTATAAAACAAAAAACCATGAAGCTCGATATCTATATTAATTACAAAGGCAATTGCCGCGAAGCATTTCAGTTCTACGAAAAACACCTGGGTGGCAAAATCACCATGGTCAGTACGTTCAGGGACATGCCCGCTGCAGCAAATATTCCAGAGGAAAGGAAAAATGATATTCTGCATGCACGCATGGAGATCGGCGGTTCAGTGGTGATGGGCGCCGACATACCACAGGCAGAACCGATGCGCAGCGCCTATCTTTCACTGAGCGTAGACAGCGACAAGGAAGCAGAAAGAATTTATGCCCTTCTTTCCGAAGGCGGCGAGGTCTTTATGAAAATGGAACCGACATTTTTTGCGTCCCGCTTTGCCATGCTGCGCGATCGGTTTGGTACATCTTGGATGCTGATGCACGAAAATCCGCGGCCGCAATAAATTTTGAAAAGGCCAAACAAATCAATGACTGATGTATCATACAGTCCCGGAGTTTTGATCCTAATTGTTATGATTTCTTTTTCGAGGATTTTGCTTCTTTATTAAAGTCCAGGCACAGGTTGATCCACTGTTCGAAATCTTTTTTGGAGTTGAATCCTTGTGGTTGAACATAACAATATCCATTGTATTCTTTTCCTCGCATGACCATAGTCTTAAAACCATTCTTTCTTGAAATCTCTTCCTGCAGCTGGGGATCAAACCGGCACATGAGATTTTCACCACTCACACTCACGCACATTTTTCCATTGACCATGAATGTGAGGCCGCGAAACATTTTCTTCTCCTCTACTCTTAGTCCTGGAATCTGTTTCAAATAGTCCCGGATCTTTTCTGCGAGTTGGATATCATAAGCCATAGCTGTTATTTCTTCTTTGCAAAAGTTAAGATGAATTCTGAAAACAGCTTCAGCCGCTGATCACAAAAATTTTGAAGCTGAGGGTTCTGAATTCTTTGCTGGGGTAAATATTGACCGTAATATTTATTGATGCTCCACGATCGCAGATGACAGGCGTTTTTCCGCTGCCCATATAAAATCAGGAATCAATCCTACATTACGGATCTTCCAGTCTCCATTTTGTTCATACATGCGGAATTCAGAGAGCCTGCGCTGTGTATCCATGACGGTAATAAAATAATAAAAACAGTCAATGGTGTATATGGGAGTGAAACGAAACACAAGTGTCCAGTTGTCTTGAATGGGGAGATGCTTGATAAAGCTTGTCATTTTCTGTAAGAACTCAGCAGTAAAATTAAGACATGCTTTTTGAATTTTCAGCAATTAAATTTTGAGCAGTCCCAGCCTGACAAACCAGATGAATTTTCCCCTGCACTATAAATTTTTTTCATTTTCGCTGGTGCGAAAATCCTGCGGTGTTTGTCTGAACCTTTTTTTAAACAGCCGTATAAAAGAACTGGTGTTTTCAAAACCGCATTGCACTACAATGGTCGATACAGGCTTTTTGGTTCTTTTCAGCAAGCCTGTGGCCTTTTTTAATCGAAGGTGGGTGATGAATGCAAGCGGACTTTGCTCGTATACAGATATAAAGGAACGCTGTAAATGATAAGGAGAAAGCAAGGCTATTTTGGACAATTCAGCCAGTGTGATCTTTTCCGTGTAATGCCCTTTGATATACTTCATCGCTCCTTTGATTTTTTCTGCCAGGTCCTTTTTGGCAACTACCGTCTTCGATGGTATCCTGTTGTGATGTTGATACTCTTCCAGTTCAAACCAGGATTTTTTGGGGCGGGAGTTTCCATATCCATGCTTTTCGCGGTATTGTTTTCTTTCAGGAGTAAAATCCCACCAATTCTTTTTGCTCCCCGGGTTGTTTGCATAATAAACCATCAAACGCAGCTGGTCTTCCACGCAGGGATCCATTTTCACACCTACCAGATGTTCAAGCGAATCATAAAGCTTTACCGGGCTGCGCCGTTTTAAATCCTTTAATGAATAATATCCAAGTGCAATCAGGTCGTGCGCCATTTTTGGTCCAATGGAATCGAGCGATTGAAATTCTGCAAGCGCCTTAATTTCCATAGCCCTTGCTTGAGAGCAGGACAGAAATTCCTGGATCTCGCTCACAGCACAATTTTCAATTTGCTTAACACCTTTTGTGCGCAAAATTTTCTTTTCAGACTTTGTTATCGCTAGCCTTGTATGATGATCATTCATCTTCAGCAAAAGTTAACATGTAATTATTATCATCCAGAATGGAAAACTCCGTTGCTCCGTAAAATGTTTTTTCAAGGCCTCTCAAAATGGTTACACGGTCTTTGATCCGCTCATAGAATTTTCTGACGCCCTTCAGTTTCACATAAAAAAGAAGTGAGCCGCCATCTTCTCTTTTGACGGCAGGAAGGCTTCCTTTGATGCTGTCAAAGGTTTGAAACATCAAAGAAACATTGCCTGATGTCATGAGCACAAAAATGGGATTGGTAACATCGGGAACGGCATCGATAATCTCGAATCCCAGGAATTTGTAAAAAGCAATGGTTCGGTGAATATCGGAAACATAAATGTTGGGCGACATATCCTCAAAAACAATCGGATTGCTTTCAGAGGAAACACAATCGCTGGATCTGTCCTGATTTGTTTGCATATTTTTTATGTAAACCTATCCGGATTTTCTTTTAATGGATGTGCCGATCTTGCTCAATTATAGTATGCAGTATTAATGATGCATTTACCGTTGAAAACAGTCTAATGTATGGAAAAATGATTGAATGTCTGACCCTTTGCTTAGAAGAAGAAAGGCATCCAATAGACTGAATTATCAGGTGTTTCTATCTGATCTTCAATGTTCTAAAAAAAATTTGGTTTTTTTCCAACGATTCCACTTTGCCCTGCGTATATGTATGGGAACAACGAAGAACGATCGGCCTCTGTAAAACCAATATGCTGAATTCTTAACCAAATAAGGGTAGATATCCCTGAAAAACCAAAGTAGAACGATATCCAATGAAAGACATCAATCCAAAATGTGAAAGACCATTCTGTGAAAACCAATTATCCAGATCCTTTGAAAACACTGATCCAAATCTTATGAAGGCTAATATGACGAACCGTCCTCTAAGAGCAAGAAAATTAGCCTGACCTCATCTATCTGCAGCTGGGGGAATCGCTGGCTGCAGATAGAATAAATGATGTAGAGGAAACATGAAATGATGATTCAATAATAATAAAAGACCTTGAACCGCAAACCGACATATGATTTTATCCTTGAAAAACTTGGGCAATACCCCGAACAAGACCGTCATGCTCTGTGGATGAATATGAGCCAGAGACTTGACCTTCAAATGCCTGAGGACCGCGACCGAAAAGGTTTCGGCTGGATGTTTACACTCAAAGGATTTTTCACCATTATTACATTGAGTTTGTTGTCGTCCCTGGCCATTTTCATTTGGACCAAACCCCAGGATAAACAGGCTAAGCCAGACTCAATAAACATCAATAACAAAGAAATTATTGCCAAAAAGAAATCAGATACTATTAAATCATTTAATGGCACTGCTTCCAAAGCGGATATCGTAAAATCAGAACCGAATGGTTCAACTACTACTTATTCCGTTCAACGTACCAACCTGAAGCTTTCCGATGAAAATCTAAATCTTATTCATCAAGGCAGCAGCGCAAGAAAATCAAATGAAGACCAGGAGGAAAATGCATTGGTCTCTGCACCTATTGCACATAAAAAAATTGCCATCGCGAAAAAACTAAAATCAACATCCGTGTTGCCTGAAAAGGCAATAGCATCAAGCCCGGACAACAGTGCGGCCGAACCGCAACAGCTGGTCGTACGTCGCAACCAAACAATTGCTTACAACAAATACATTCAGCCTTCGATAATTTCACCCAAAGAGACAGTGAATGGCAGAAAGGATATTGCAGCGTTGGTCGCAACCAAACAGCAAAAACGACAAAAAGGATTTACTGCCGGTGTGTCCTTAAATTATAACCTTCCTGCCAGCCAACAGGAAATGAGCACGGTGAACATCAATGGAAAGTCCAATTCACTGATCGACTATCTGCCTTCTGTATATGTGCAGTATCATTTCAACAAAAAACTTTTGATAGAGTCGGAACTGCAGTTTATTTCACCGCAGTACACGCCTGATCTTAAGCTTGCCACCCGTTCTTATGACTATACCGGATCGGCCTACAAGGAGCATGAAGTGAGGCTGAATAAACTTTATTATCTCAATCTCCCTGTGTCTGTTTCTTATAGTCCCATATCACATTTTTCCATAGGGGCCGGCCTTCAATATTCTTATCTGAAGCGCAGTGTTTTGGAAGAAGAAGACTGTCAATGGCAGAAGAACGGAAATGATTGGGCTATGGTTTGGGATACCAAAAGCATTAAAGTAAAATCCAATCCGCATAAAGAATCAAACGGAAATGGAAATTCAGGGAACAATCCTGTGGTACTGACCCAGGCAGATACGGTAGCGCGCAGTTTTCGCAGCACAGACTGGAGAATGTTGTTCCATGCCAGCTACAGTTGGAATCGTCTGAACATTGGACTGCGTTTCAGTCGTGGCCTCAATAATTATATTCACACACAGGTAACCGGATACAATACAACTACGGATGTAGCAGATCGAAACGAATCCTTCCAGTTATACCTTCGCTACAATATTTTAGACCTCCGCCGAAATAAAAAATAGAGATTGCGCGCGTTCTTCTTTCTTCAAAGCAAATTGGAATATTAGCTATTGGCTATTTGCTGTTCGTGCTTGAACGCAGCCTTCTGTGAAAACCTGGTTCGCGATGGAGCATTCTAAAACAAATCAGTTCCAATTATCAATTTTCAAATCATGAGGTGAGGGTTTCCCTTTTCCTTTTTCCACGTATTCACGCAGGCTTAGCAGAAAGACGGCCCATTTCATACTGCAGTGCGCTGTAAAATCTATTGCTTCTTTCCAGTTTCTATGGCCGAAGATCACAATGATCTGGCCATCCTGCTCTGATAATTGAAATGTGACATCTGTGCCAATCCATTCTGCAGGTCCGCTTACACAATGCCATCGTATATGTTCATCAGGTTGGAGCTCCTGCACCATCATTGCCATTTGGCCCTTGATCTCTCCTCCTTGTGTGCGGAAAGTAAATTGGATCTTCCCCCCGATGGCCTCATCGCCTTCCACTTCCTCTGTCCACCAATGGGAAATACCATTGATTGTTGAAATGGCTTTGTACACCTGGCCTGCAGACGACCTGATGCCAATTCGATGAACAATGTTGTACATACTTAATCCTTTAGTCAAACTTACAAATTCATCTTCATGATGTGTTTAAACATGTTTTCTCTATCCGGGAGTATTAGCCAACAATGAAGATGCATTCTTTATATCCAATTGATGCTGCTGAAAATGCAAATAATAAATTGAATGGCCCACATGTGAGCACCGCACAGAGTTTTATGGGATCTTGATCTTCGGTCCAAGATATTTTGGCTGAGTATGAAAAATATAGTCGAGAAATACTTTTACTCTCGCAAGTTTTTCCCGGAGAGCAATCCGGAACCCTT
>JBJMLU010000084.1:0-51961 GCA_045805145.1 Flavisolibacter sp.
CAGAAAGGAAACAACAAAGCCATAATGTTCAATTTGTGGCAAAGAGCCATGAAAATTCCATGCAGGAATCCATTGTGTGGGGATCAGGTAAGTCGTAAGCCAGTAAAGGCTCCACGCCGTCCAGAACAGGAGATGCCGGCTGAAACGTACACCACGACGATTGGAGAAAACAAACTGATAAAAATCCATAAACCGAGGTTGAGGTTTATCTCAATTAGCCCACTATAGCCGTTCATTCGCAGCATTCCTATCCTAATTTACTCCATTTCATTGCTCAGAGGGCCTGTTCCACCACTTATTAGACAAACGAATTGTTTTCACCACCGAATGCCGTTGATCGTCGCCAAGCGGTTGAACAGCTTTTGCAGCGGGTGTGTGTCAGTTGCACATGGTCATCAGGCGAAATGAAAAATTTCCGGGGAGTTTGACAGGTAGTTTTAGCCTTCAATCATTTTTCCACTATTCAACTTAGTTTATGAAATTGTCAATTTATTTTAAAGCGGTATTTGTAACGCTTTTATTCAGTACGATCATTGTTCTTTCATGCAAGAAAGAAACAGGTTATTCGCCGCTCACTGCGGAATCGAAATCTTCTGAAGCGAAAATTCATGGCCATTTAAAACAAACCAAGACTTTTTCCTCAGAAGTTGCGCAGAAATGGCTGGAGCTTCAGGTGAGGATGCTGCGGCTTCCTGTTGGACCAAACATTTATGGCAGGAATGGACATCGCTATTTTATATACAGCGGTATTGCCCTTTATGAATCTGTAGTGGGTGGAATGCCTGCCTATCAGTCATTGTTTGGACAACTCAAAGACATGCCCTTAATGCCTTCAACAGAACCCGGTGAATCTTATTATTGGCCTGCTTCTGCCAATGCTGCTCTTGCTTTTTTAACCCGGAATTTTTTCACAGCCGCACCGGCTTCACAAAGATCAGCGATCGATTCACTGGAAAATGCACTCAACCAGCAATGGGAATCGGATCCGGAAACAAACCCGGAAGAGCAGGAAAGATCCAAAACGCTGGGAAGAACCGTTGCAGAACGGATTTTCAACTGGTCGAAAACAGATGGATCGGGTACTATTTATCCAACCTATATTCCCCCTGTCGGCCCGGGCTTATGGGCACCAACACCACCTAATTTTCCGCAAGCAGACGGACCATACTGGGGACTCAACAGGCCGATGGTTGAAGGAGCACTTGATGGAACATGGCCGCCGCCGCCTCCAACATATTCAACCGATCCCAGTTCTCCTTACTATGCAATGGTGAAAGATGTATATGATATTTCGCAGAGCCTGACACCGGAGCAGAAAGCAACTGCATTATTCTATCGCGACATTCCGGGATTTGTTTCGGGTACCCATTATATCTATATGTTTCATCAGATTTTGCGCGATGAAAATCCCAGCCTTGATTTTTATGCGATGGCACAGGCCAAATTTGGTGTTTGTTATTATGAAGGATTCCGAGGCTGCTGGACAACCAAGTACACCTACAATGTGGAAAGACCAATACGTTATATCAGGGAAGTATTAAACCATCCCACGTGGAGTCCACTTTTCAATACACCTGGGCATCCTGATTATCCTTCCGGACATTCTATGAATGCAGGATTGTTTGCCACGGTCTTTGAAAGCATGTATGGTACGGATTATTCATTCACTCTTCATACATACGACGACCTTGGAATGACGCCAAGGTCTTATCAATCATTCCAGGAAATGGCTGGTGATATTGGCAAAGCAAGAGTTTATGCCGGGATTCACTATAATGTCTCCTGTGATGAAGGAAAGAAGCAGGGTGAAAAGATCGCAAGAAATGTCATGAATATTTTACGATTCCGGAAGTCAGAGTAATAATTTAAGGTATCATGCGGAGATAACAATTATTGTAATACAAAAATAGAATCGCTACAACTGACACAG
The DNA here is from genome assembly GCA_045805145.1 of Flavisolibacter sp. GTDB lineage: Bacteria > Bacteroidota > Bacteroidia > Chitinophagales > Chitinophagaceae > Flavisolibacter. Next base: position 1,931 of record JBJMLU010000084.1, read on the forward strand.
GGAGTTAAACCCTGTGTCCTTTTTTTGCTTGATTGTGATCACTTAGTTTGCAAATTCTTCTCTGGATTGGAAACCTTGTCAGGATTGCAAACTAGCCGATGATTCTATTCAGCTTACAGTTCAAACTGCCTGTTTTTGCTGGCCTTAAAAACTAAGCCTCGGCGTTGAGTTTGGCTTTCACACCATATTTCCTGCATCACTCCGTTTAATTCTACCAGAGCCCCGGAGCAGTTCCCGAAGGATGAAGAACCGTGCACAGCCGCAAAATTTATCAGCTCCCTTAATCAGCTTGCTTTATTCCATTTATTGATAAGTTGATCAGGCATGTTTTCCTGTATACAAAACGATTTAACAAATAAAAAAAGCGGCATGTGGTTTTTAAGCTGTATGTTCGCAGTTCAAGCGGTTAGCTTCTCGCCTCGTTTTAGTTATTATTGTTTTTTATTTAGATTTTTCTTTTACTAGTCAAGTTTATTTTTAATTCAGTTTTTATTATTTCGTTCTAAGAAGTTAACTCTTGTAGAGAGGGCAGTGTCAAAGCTGCCCTTTTTGTTTGCACTATGTATTTGCGACGGGCGTCCGTTCAAGTTTTACAATAATCAGTATTAAATCAAATGAACAAAAGTGGACCAATCATTGTAATTGAAGACGACCCGGACGACCAGGAAGTATTGGTAGAAATATTTGAAAAGCTTGGCTATCGAAATGAGATCATTTATTTCCTCGATGGCAATAAAGCGCTTGCCTACCTGAACAAAAGCGATGTGCAACCCTTTTTAATTCTCTCCGATATTAATATGCCAAAGATTAGTGGCTTTGAACTGAGGAATAAAGTGTTTACAAACGAACAATTGCAAACCAAATGTATTCCCTATCTGTTCTTTACAACAGCAGCCAATAAAAAATCAGTTATCGACGCCTATACAATGTCCGTGCAGGGATTTTTTGTAAAGCCAAATTCCATGCAGGCTTTGGAAAATACCGTCAGGAAAATTGTTGAATACTGGCAGGAGTGTATCGCGCCAAATCAATTTGATTAAGCTGTTTCCATCTGCGTAGGCACAGTGATGGTTTTTTACCATTTTCAAATTACATTTTCATTTACCCACCTGGCAAAAACTAATTTTGCAGGTCAAAAATTAATTCCTATCATCATTAAATAATGAAAGGCCAACCGGCGTTTGCGATTTTTTATCGTCAAGATTCTATGTGAATAGATGCAGCTGGCCTGTATTTCTTTTTGAGTGAGAACATTGACGCCAGAAAGGGATGAAGAACATGGTAAACCATAAATTGAATTCATGAAAATCCGTTTTTGTTTTCTGGTCCTGACAAGTATTGCTTTGTCATTATTGCAGCAAGGAAATGCGCAGTCCAATTTACCGGATCCTGTACTGCCGTCAATTCCGCATAAGCTGTTTCATATATCAAATTTTGGTGCCAGGCCTGATGACCACACCGATAATACAGTGGCGATCCAAACTGCCATCAATGCCGCTCTAAGTGCAGGAGGCGGAACGGTGATTTTCCCAGCGGGCATTTATCTTTCGGGTCCCTTGCAGGTAGGCAGCAACCTTCAATTGCAAATTGATTCCGGTGCTATCCTGAAATTCTTACCGATCGATCGACATCCTGGAGGCACAGCCCAGGGCCTTGATTTTATCAGTGGTTCAAAGTTGCATGATATTGCTTTTACAGGAAAAGGAATTATTGACGGACAGGGCGCGCCCTGGTGGCCGTTTGCAAAAGACAAGGCATCAAAGCGTCCCCGCATGATCGCCCTGAAAGAATGTGACAAGGTATTGATTGAAGATCTGACCTTGCGCAATTCGCCCATGTTCCACATAGCCATTAGTGGGAAGTCTTCTAATGTAACTGTGAACAGAGTTACCGTCCGTGCGCCCGCATCGGATGATCCGGTAACGCCTAGTCACAACACCGATGCCTGTGATGTGTCCGGAACCAACATCCTGGTTGAGAACTGCGATATCAGCACCGGCGATGACAATTTTACCTGTGGCGGTGGCACTTCCAATGTCCATATCACTGGTTGTAACTATGGTAATGGACATGGGCTGTCAATTGGCAGCTATACAAGGGGAGGGGTTTCCAATTTTCTGATCGAAAACTGCCTTTTCACAAATACGGAGTGTGGAATTCGAATAAAATCAGACCGTGATCGCGGCGGCATCGTTCAAAACCTTACGTATCGTAATTTGAAAATGTTCAACGTAGGTATCCCGATATTAATCTATTCTGCGTACATGGCAAGCGATCGTGAATTCAGAAACCTGGTGAAGCTCACGCCGGAAACAGCGGCCACATATCCTGCTGCATTAGTCAGCGACCTCACGCCGGTCTATCGAAATATAAGTTTCCAAAACATCACTGCGACAACGCAAAAAGGAAAGCGGGCGGGCTTAATATGGGGTATACCTGAAGCACCTGTATCTGATATCGTTTTTCAAAATGTCATCATCAGCGCTGATGGTCCGTTGGGAATTTACTTTGCCAAAAATATAAAGCTGGATCATTGTCAGATCATCACAAAAGAAGGTATAAACAAATTGGCGCTGACCAATGCGGAAGTATTGGTTGATGGCAAAGAAATAAAATAGCAATGGGCAAACTAAATGATGTTGCTATCGGTGATGCAGTACCCTGGTTTGCGCCGCGAGGAAAAAATGATTAGATTAATCGTGAGAAATGCATGTTGTGAGCTTCGCTTCAAATCCAGCCCTGACGGATGGATTTTCCAATCAATTCACCGGTATTATTGAGATTTTTTTTCCGCAACATATTTTTCCGGTGGGTGTCTACCGTGAGCTTGCTGATGTGGAGAATGTCTGCGATCTCCTTGCTTAATTTTCCTTCAATTAAAAGTTTGAGAACCTGCCTTTCTCTTTCGGTGAGATCCTTCTTGCACTCAATGAAAAACTCTTTTGATACCACATCATAATAGGAAGGCTCTCCCCCCATTCCGATAAATGACAGTATGGGTTTGCCTTCCCCTTTCAGATATGATATGTCTGTATGAACGCTAACGGTTCTGAGGAATCTTCCCTGTTCATCGTGTTCGAGTAAAATTCCCTGATAAAGGATGCGTGCATATTGACCATTTTTTTTCTGGAAGCGAAGGTCGTACCGCACCTTGTACTTCATGATTTTTTCAACAGGTAGCTTTGAAAAGAAATTAACGATTCCATGGCCGATAACCAGGAACCAGGCACGGTCTTCCGGGTGAATTTTACTGTTCATGAAAGGGATGTCGAATTCTGATGGGTGATAGCCCAATACCTCTTCCACTTCCTTGCTCACCATCTCGAAAGAAAGGGTATGGTGGTCAATGATAAAAAAATAGGAATCCCCAATCAGAAAAAAATCCAGAAGTTTTTTATACTGATCTGTCTCCGCCTTGTTGATGCGGGGCGTATTAGCATTGCCATACCGCTGAAAAACTTTTTCAAATTCCTCTGTGAAGATTTCCGGTTTCATTAGCTTGATTCATTGATTAAAAAATTCTTTTAGGTACATCAGAATTCATCCTGAATAAATCCGGTAAACAATGAATAGTCTTGAGTGAAGAGGAGTGTTTATGGGGTAAGACTTGAAACGCACCTACCTATAAATCGGTATTCGGTGTGATTGCATTCGAAGTTACATTTATAAATATTTAATCCGGGTTTTTTATATACGTCCGGCCTTGTCAATGAGACGAAGCGGCGAAGAACAAACCCAAAGCCTGCAACCGCATACCACCAAAGGAAAGCTGCTTCGGATAGTCCAGCCACTTGCAAAATCTTCTGTATCTAATGACCCCGTCCTCCCTGAATACTTTGACAGGCCTAATCATTCATCACCATTAAGACTGAATTTATGATCAAGAATCTTCTACGCACATCCTTGCTATTGAGCTGCGCATCGCTATTCATTGTTTCCTGTAAAAAAGAAGTAGACCCTTCCGGATTAAATCCTGGTCTGTCTTCCGCTTCGAAATCTTCGAAAGATGATCATGAGCACACAAAAAAATATTCTTCCGATGTCATCACCAGCTGGTTGAACATGCAACTGGTGATGTTGAAGACGCCCTTGCCTCCGGGCACGGGAAGCCAGGCAACAGACAGGTGCCAGGTTTATTGCGGTGTGGCCGTATATGAGGCTGTGGTTCCCGGGATGCCATCTTATCAATCCTTGTCCGGACAACTGAATGGCCTTGCCGACCTGCCACAGACAGAAAGAGGCAGGACCTATCATTGGGCTGCAGCAGCCAACGCAGCTCTCGCCGATATGAACCGTGATCTTTTTCCAACAACAGCTGCCATCAATAAAACGAAAATGAATCAGCTGGAAGATAGTCTGAAGGCTATCTATGCCACTGAAACAGACCCGTCGACCCTGCAACGGTCCATTGATTTTGGAAAGGCAATAGCAGCAAAAGTATTTGCATGGGCTTTGGTAGATGGTTTTTCAAATGTAAATCCTGCCTATATACCGCCTGTGGGTCCGGGTCTTTGGGTGCCAACATCTCCAACGCCACCCGTTAATCCTTATGCATGGCAGTGGAGACTGAATGTACCTGGATCTGCCAATTCAACTGCGCTGGAGCCACCTCCTCCTTATTCAACAGACCCTTCATCTGAATTCTATGCCATGGTAAAGGATGTTTACAATGTGTCTCTTGTTCTGACACAAGATCAAAAAAATATGGCGGACTATTTTAAAGACGGACCGGGTTATAGTCCTGGTGGTGGTTTCATCGCTGTCTTGTCACAGGCTCTGGCACTCAAGCATCCCAGCCTCGACTGGGCTGCGGAGACCTATGCGAAAGTTGGCCTCGCCCAGCATGATGCATCGATTGTGTTGTTCACCGGTAAGTACACCTTCAACCTCATTCGTCCTGTTACTTATATTCGGGCGGTGATCGATCCCAGTTGGAATACCTATATTCCTACTCCCAACCACCCCGAGTTCCCTTCCGGACATGCTACAACCAACGGAGCGGTATTAACGATGATGGCGAATATGTTTGGAGATCATTTCCCGATAACCCTCCATACGTATGACTACCTCGGTTACCCTCCCCGCAGTTATCAAACCTTTACTGAGATGGGATTGGAAATGGCAAACAGCCGTTTGTATGGCGGACTCCACTACCGGCCAACCTGTGTAAAAAGCATTGCAGAAGGGAAACAGGTCGCCGAAAATATTTTGAATGCCGTGCATTTTAAAAAAGGCGGCGGGCATGAAGAAGATGAAGACTGACTAAAGCAGAAAGAGAAAGAGAAAGAGAAAGAAAAATAGAAGCAAAAGAGAAAGAGAAAGAGAAAGAGTTGCTATATTTCCGCACTCTTTCTCTTTCTATTTCTTCAAGCTTGCATAGATCATGTTCGTAAGCCTGATAACAATATCGCCATGAGAGTTGGGCGTTTGTTGTGTCATGATCAGGCAAATCATTTTTTCTTTGGGATCAGCCCAATAGGTGGTTCCGAAATACCCGCCCCAGGAAAAGCTTCCCTTATTTTTTGGACCCAGATTCGCGGCTTTGTCAGTAACGATCTCAAAACCCAGTCCAAAATCATTTATTCCATTGAAATGAAAATCCAGTTGGTTGCTCGTCATCATTTCCACCGTGCGCGGAGAAAGAATCCGTTTGCCATTATAGATGCCACCGTTTAATAGCATTTGCAAAAAAACGGCATAGTCAAAAGCCGTGGATGAAAGGCCCGCCCCACCGCTGAAATAATGTTTATCCTTTATGGGGTAGCCTGGATCAACACCCGCGTCCGGATTCAAAGCTATAATGTGATGGTCTGCATCCTCGGTATAAACCACCGCAAGACGACTTGCTTTCGCAGCTGGCACATTGAAATAAGTATCGTTCATCTCCAACGGTTCAAAAATATTTTTCCGAAAAAATTCTTCCAGGGGCTGCCCACTGATTACTTCAATGATGCAACCGAGTAAGTCTGTGTTCAAACCGTATTGAAACCTTTCGCCGGGCTGAAAGGCGAGGGGCAACCTTCCGAGTTTTTTCATTTGAGTGAGCAATTCGGTATGAAAATCACCCAACCCGCTGGGAATACCGGCTTTTGCATAAATGGCCCGCATATTGGCGGAGCCGATCCCGGGATAGTCAATTCCTGAACTGTGTGTCAGCAAATCCCGAATCGTTATATTTCTCCTTGCAGGCACAGTTGTATACGTGGTATCCGCTGCATTGAATTTGTCGAGTACCACTTCGTTTTTAAATTCCTGAATAAAGTCGCCCAGAGGTTCGTCCAACAACAACTTTCCCTGTTCATATAAAATCATGATCCCCACACTGGTGATCGCCTTCGTTTGACTGGCAATGCGAAACAGGGCATCGGCCGGCATAGATTTTTTTGTTGCAGCATCCGCATAACCATAGCCTTTGTATTGCACCAGTTGATTGTCTTTTACGATTAGGGTCACTACGCCTTTTAGCCAATCGTTTTTTACATAGCTATCGATCAAAGTATCGATCCTGGCCAGTTTCGCATAATCTACATTTGGATTTGTCTTTCCTTTTTCAATGACCTGTGCGGAAACAAAAAAACTCAGGAAACAACTAAGCACTAAAAAAACTAAAGCGAATTTTCTCATACAGTTTTGGTTGATTATTACAAGCATGAACTAAAAATAGATTTTTTAATTGTCAATCACTGAAATAGGAAAGAAAGGATCTGCCCTTGATTTTTTCAGCACCATATTCCATCCTTCCAGGTCAATTATTTTAATCATGCTACCGGCGATACTGATCGTCGGTTACTTTTTCCATCCAGTCCACTACTTTTCCATTGAGATTTTCCTGGATGGCAATATGCGTCATCCCATTTTTTGCGGTAGCACCGTGCCAGTGTTTCTCATTGGCTTCAAACCAAATGATGTCACCGGGATGAATTTCTTCAACCGGGCCACCTTCTCTTTGCACCCAGCCACATCCGGCTGTAACAATCAATGTTTGTCCGAGCGGATGCTTGTGCCAGGCAGTTCTTGCACCTGGCTCAAAGGTTACACTAGCCGATGCACTTCTTCGTGATTCATTGGGATCGAACAGCGGATCGATGCGTACAGCTCCGGTGAACCAGTCTTCCGGACCCTTGGCTGATGGTTTGGTACCTATTCTTGTTATTTGCATCTTTATTGTTTTTAAAATTTGAAAAATTTAAAATACCTGCTTTGATGGCTTGTATAAAATTTCGTTGACGTCCAATTCATCGGGCTGACTGATACCTGTAATAACAATTAGTTTTTCTTCTATGGTATTGTTCAAATTTATCTTTTCTGCTTTTTATTGAATACTTCATATCATTTTCATAGGTCGAAGCAAAAGATGTCGCGCTCATAAAATTTATTTTTCAATCAGTTGTTCACGCCCCTGAATTTTTCAATTGATTGCTTTGATGAATCTGGCGGGAATACCGCCTACAATGGTATTTGAAGGAACATCCTTTGATACAACTGCGCCTGCTGCCACAACTGCGTTTTCGCCGATCGTTACACCAGGTAGCACTGTTGCGGCAGCTCCAATCCAGGCGTTGCGTTTGATGACAATGGGTTTACAGATCAGGGCTCTTCTGTCGGAAGCATTCAATGGATGATTTTCGGTGATCAGGTTCGCTTTCGGTCCAATCAATACATGGTCTTCGAGGGTAATTCCACCCATGTCCAGAAAAGAGCAGGCATGATTGATAAAAACATTTTTTCCGATTCGAATGAAGCGGCCAAAATTGGTGAAGAAAGGAGCAAATATCGTTGTAGTCTCATCGATAGCGGTGCCAATGATCTTGCTCAGAAGATTTCGTATCTGGTCAACGTCTGTAGCATGGTTGAGTTCGGCAGACAACAGGATGGTACGCGATACTACATCCAGGACTATTGAATAATCCACATCGTCCAGTCGGACAGGCATGCCGTTTTGTAACCGGTCGAATATATGTTCTCCAATTTGATCAGGTGTATTTTGCTTTCGCTTCTTTTCCATGATCACTGAATTTGATAATTCCGGCAAAGGTATCGTGATCAATACACCAGCAGTAATGATTATCAAACAATGATTCAGACATTAAAACTCTTCCATACGAAAGATCTGGCTTTGCGGCCCGTCATCTTTTTTAAGAAAGTATTCAAATAAGAACGGTGTTTAAAGCTGCACAAGAGGCAGGTTGGCTACAAAAGAGAAGAGAAAGCGAAAGACAAGAGTATAAAAATTCACACCCTTTCTCTTTCACTTTCTGTTTCCGTGAGGCGCTTTATTTTGAACTTTGGATGGAAGGACAGCAGCATGAGTGCCAGTCCGATGCCCCTGACAAATCCGTTCAGAAAATCAGGCATGTCCCAGAACCTTACAATCAGGCTGGGTGACACACAAATCAGAAATCCGATGGGCATCATTCGCTTTTTCCAAAAATCGCTTTTCATGGCAGGAGAATTTTTTCCAAAATGCATCAGCACCGTCTAAATTAAAAATGCTTTATACAAAGAGGCATTTTACCGGTACAAATCGCGGTTAATCCACTATTTTTTGGCAGTTTTAAAATTTGGCTGATTCACCGGTCTGCAGTCATTGTTATAGACTTCAAAGATCTCATTCATATAATTGGGATTGTCCTTAATCGCTCTCCTGATCTTATGACCACTCAGTTCAATCATTTGAACAGAAAGTGGACAGTCGCTTAAAAATTCCTTGATGGCTTTCTGTCCACCGATGCTGACCAGTGGCCCTGTTTCTCCCTTCTGCGCAAAATGGTCTGTCCTGGTATAGCTATGGGTTGAAGTCATACCGCCTTGATAAGTCGATGTCTGGGTAACCTGGGTAAACTCCACATACACGTTCACTTTTTTTCCATGCACAATTCTCAGGATGTAATCGCTGTTGCCAAGACGGCCATAGTACTTGCCCTCCTGATAATAACCAACGATCTCCGGAATTTTAAATACCTGGTCATCAATTTCAATTTTGTTTTTGGTAAGGAGGCCGGACTTCCAGGATACGTGTTTGCCATAAATTCTTGTTCCGTCATTTTTTACGAGATAGCTGCCCTGAACTTTTTCTTCATAGTTCTTATAATAGTTGAAAGCGCCATAATGGATCTTGTTCACTCCTGATGCAGCGGCTATACAAATAAACAGGACCAGTGCAAGTGCAGACAGGAGATTTCTATTTTTGTTCAGCACTAAAAATTTGCTCTTCATAAAACAGGTAGTTGAAAAATTGGTTGAGAATTATAGTTAGTAGAAAGGAAAACAGATAAGCCATGATGTCGTAAATGTCGCCTGTGCCCGGAGCGATTTCCAAATACTGGAAGACTTCAAATAGAACGGAACTGAGAAAAGCTGCAGTCAGCCAGAATGCATTCATTTTTCTTTGCCAGATAATAAGGACCAGCGAAGCAAAGGAATAAGCCCAGCAGGCATCTGCAAGATGATTTTTAAAAAATGAAAACAGGTGTGGGGAGGCGTAACAATAAGATCCAATACCAATGGGCAAAATCACATTCAGAAGGATATCGGATATTTTTGAAAATTTCATGGGCCAGCATCGCAAATATTTATTAGACGTATAAATATTTGGCCACAATGATACGATCCGGACTCATTCCTTCAAATAGTGGAATACCCTTAATTGCGTGGACGGGAAATCACATCCTCGCCGAGAGGTGCAAGCAGTTATAATCGTAGATTTTTGTTTCATACGCCGGTATAAATACGTATCCATGGGAAACAAATATTGAATACCTTCAGTTCCCTTCCTCCCTTTGATTCTCCCAGCTGGCCTTCATGCATAAATTTTATTGTATGGCAGAAGCTTCCACCTCCAGTTTCGTCAGCAGCGATTTCTCACAGTTCTCTATTAGTGTCAGACAGAATCTCCGCCAGCTGATCACGTCCAAATATGAGGGAAAGGCCAGTTTGTATGAATTGGTTGAAGAACTGAATAAACTGCATCCCGAATATGGGCTCGAGATTTTTTCAAAAGATACACTGATCCGGTTCTCAGACAGGAAATTGCTGCAGGTTCAATCATACGACGATTGGTTGCTCGACGTTCAGAACCAGGTCGGTCCCGATGTATTTAGTAGGAACCACGTTATTCACGGCCGCATATTCGTCATTGGTTTGATCCTCGGCCAGTTTTCCCCGCTCGATCAGGTTGTGCAACATGCAGACTGGTGGAAATCGGGTTTCCAGGCCCTGTTGAATAAAATGAAAGAAGATATTTCAAAAGGGATAAAAGAATTTGACCTGAACAAGATCCTGACATCAGAAGGTCAGAGAAACTGGAATGTGATCATTGAGACCCAGGTAGCCGGAATAGAAGATGTGCCCAACCTCGATGACATGCCCACCGATGAGGACCTGTTGTCGCGCGATGCATTGGCTGCTTATCTGGCTCGCCGCATAAGACATGTGTTCATGCCTGGGTCGCAACGTTCTATTTTTATTCATGTAGAAGGAAAATGGGGAACAGGCAAGTCAACCTTCCTGAGATTCTTAAAAAAACATTTGACAAAAAAGAGCGAAGACTACAAGGCCAACGACAGCGATGCCTGGGTAGTAGCGGAGTTCAATGCCTGGCAAAACCAGCGACTCGATCCACCCTGGTGGTTCATCATTCAATCGGTTTATAACGCTGCCCATGCCCGCATGCAGCAGATCAGCTGGTGGAGAGCATTTGTTTTTTCATTTCGTGAAAAACTCTGGAGGCTGAATACAGGCAAACAATTCTTTGTTGGCGCCCTGACCACGCTGGTCGTTTTTATAGTGGCTCTTGCTAATGGCATCAACAGTGAAAAAGGCTTTAATGGAACCTATATCGTAGGACTGATTTCTTTTCTCGGCTTTCTTTGGTCATCGACAGCCTGGATCCGTACGTCCATGATCAGCGGATCTGCTAAAAGCGCACGCGAATTTGTAGATACGAGTGGACAGGACCCGATGAATGCCATCAATAATCACTATAAGGAGATGATTCGGCGGGTTAAGTTTCCCATTGCGATTTTTATTGATGATCTGGACCGCTGTAACAAGGAATATGGAATCAAGCTGCTCGAAGGATTACAAACAATATTTAAAGATGTTTCAGTGGTCTATGTTGTTGCAGCTGATGGAAAATGGCTAAGTACCATTTACGAAAACAATTATTCACTTTTCTCTTCCGCTCTCTCTGTTCCAGGCAAACCATTCGGCATGTTGTTTATGGACAAGACTTTTCAGATGGTAGTGGAATTGCCCCAAATGAGCATGATGCAGAAAAAGCAGTACTGGGATGCTTTGTTGGGACTTAATAAAAAGGAACGCGAAGAATTGCTGAAAAAGGCAGAGGAAGAAGCAGAAAGGAAACTGGCAGCAGTAGAAAACAAAGGCAATAAAGCTCTGTTGCAACAAGCGCGAAGTGAAACCAATCCGCTGGTGAGCATGAAAATAAATGAACAGGCGCTCTCAAAGATTTCTTTGCCTCAGGAGGATCAATTCTTTGAAAGCCGCCTTCAAAAATTTCTTCCCATTGTTGAAACCAATCCTCGTTCCATGAAAAGGTTGATCAATGACCTGAGCATGCAAAGGGCCGTGAGGCTTTTAAGCAATATAGATGGCATATCGGACGATCAGCTGGTTCTTTGGACCATTCTTAAATCTCAATATCCTGTGATCTGTGATTATCTTTTACAAAGGCCCGAAAGCCTTCGCTTGGATTATCAACCGAAACCGGTTACCAGTTTACTGAAAGGTGCACTAATGCAGTCCCTCCTTGCTTTTCGAATGAATGGAACAACTGTGTTGATTGATGAACATTTTCTCCATCAGATCAAAGGTGCTGCGAATTGAATATCAGAAAGAGCTATGTGGGTTCTGAATGACTGAACAAATCCTTGAGCAACAACGCGCCGGACATTTTTTTATGAATTCATTTCTGTGAATTCATGATTTCCTGAAAGTAAGATTGATGCGCGGTCCGATTTGCCTGGAAGTTTTGGGAATATGGTGTTCATAAAACTCCTGCATTCTTTCGCCCATCAACAAAAAACTTCCATGAGTCAGGGGGATCTCAATTTGATTGAACTGTTTTTGCTGTTTGTGCCGGATCTTGAAAACGCGTGTCTCACCAAAAGTTACAGAAGCAATGGAATGATGTTTACCTGAAGGAGGAGGGTTATCACAGTGCCAGGCCACAGAGTCATTTCCATCACGGTAATAATTCAGCAGAACACCATCAAAAGAAATGCCGCAACAGTCTTCCACTTTTTCTTTGATGCGCAGCAGCTCGGGAGTCCATTCGTTGCCATTATTTCCATACCAGGCTGTAAGTCTCGGGTCAGCCACAATGCGTTCGTACATTTTGCGGCGATGCTGCGCCCAAGGCGTTGTTTGCAAAAAAACCTGGTAATAGAAGTCTGATTCTTCTTTTTCAAAAAACCGTTCCCAGAGTTTGAGTTCTGTTTCCGGCAATTGATAATCGATAAACCGCTTCTGACCTTCATCCAACAAATCCTTTTCATCAAATAGTCCGATCATGGTCCAAATTTAAGGAGGGCAAACTATAATACTAATATTTTTAGTAAAAAATTATCCACCTAAATCCTGTCTGTTCCATCATGCACGTGCTATTATTCCGATCGTAAATTCTGTGCAGGATTGGCAAGTGCCGCTCTTGCCGAATAAAAGACAGCAGTAACCGAAGCGGTTGTTACAATGATAAAAGCAGATATAAAAAATGGAACCAGCGAAAGGCCCGCATTATAAGGAAATATTTTTAGCCAGTTGTTCATGAAATACCATGCCACCGGAAAAGCAATGAAAGCAGAGATCAGTGTGAGCCAAAGATAATTGCGCGTAGTGAGCGTCACCACTTGAAGTATGCTGGCACCCATGACCCTTCGGATGCTGATCTCTTTTTGTTTTTGCTGGGTGGTGAAAGCAGTAAGCCCCAACAATCCAAGACAGGTGATGATGATGGTGAGGATGGAAAATGCTGCAAAGATCTTTCCCCGCTTTTGATCGGCTGCATATTGAGAATAGAAATCATCGTCAAGAAATTTATATTCAAAAGGAAGTTGAGGAAAATATTTTTTCCAGATGGTTTCCAGTTTTGCAATGGTAGGACCAGGCTTTGTTGTATTCATTTTCAGCTGAATCACGTTGCCATTGGGTCCATAAAAAAGCAGGAGGGGAGCAATGGGATTGTACAGCGATTTTTGATGAAAATCTCTAAACACGCCAACCACCTCCAGATAATTTCCTGAGGTATCACCCGGAAATTTCACACGCTTACCAAGTGGCTCGTCCCAGCCAAACTGTTTCACCATGGCCTCATTCACTACAATACTGTGAAGGGTGTCGGACAAACTCGAAAAATTGCGGCCCTTCAACATTTTGATACCAAGCGTTGGAAAATATCTTTCGTCGATGCTATAACACTCGATGCCTTTGTCTACATGTCCGCTATTGGTTTCTACGGTGAACAAATTCAGGTTGATGCTGGGTGCACCGGGATAGGAATTGCCTGTGGCCACATCCCTGATATTGGGAAGGCTCCGGAATTCATTGTTCATCGCAAAGATCTTCCCCCGCTCGTCTTGTCCGGTATTTACCGTAACGGTCATAACCGATTCCTGATTAAAGCCCAGGTCTTTTTTACGCAGGTAAGAAAGCTGCGCATATACTACCCAGGTAGAAATGAGCATGATCATGGAAATTGAAAATTGCAACACCACAAGCGTACGGCGAAGATTGACATTGCCCGATGCTTTTGAAAGTGATCCTTTTAAAATGCTGATCGGTTTGAATGAGGAAAGGTAGAGCGCAGGATAACTTCCTCCCACGATGCCTGTAAACAAAGTAACGGCCAGTAACAGAAGTAGATTGAAGGGCTGCACGAGTGTGGAAAGAGAAAATTCTTTTCCCGAAAGCGAGTTGAAAAATCGAAGCAGGATCATCATCAGCAACACACTTAACACCACTGCAAAAAGGGCTGTAAACAAAGATTCTGCAAGAAATTGGGCCGCCAGCTGGCTCCTGTTGGAACCGGCTACTTTGCGTACACCAATCTCTTTGGCCCTGCGCGCAGAACGCGCGGTAGTGAGATTCATATAATTGATGCAGGCGATCAGGAGCATGAAAAAAGCAACTGCAGAAAAGATCCACACATACGACATGCTTCCCAATTCTTCGGGCTCATATTGCAAATTGGAATGAAGGTGAATGTTGGTGATCTTTTGAATGTCGTAACGCATCGAAACATTGAAAGGCCTGAACACGGGGTCCACGAATTTTTTATAGACCTCCGCCAGTTTTTTCACAAAGAGATCAGATTTTACACCTGGTCTCAGTAGGACATAGGTGTACAGATAGAAGCTTCCCCAGTTGGAAGCCCCGTTTTGGTTGCTCCTAAGAAAAGTAGACAGGGAGATGAGCATGTCGTAACGGAAGTGAGAATTGCGTGGAATATCTTCGATGACTCCCGAAACCCTGTAAGTATCATATACTGTTTTGATGGTTTTTCCCAGCGCAACAGTTTTTCCAAAATACTTTTCCGCCAGGCTTTTCGTGATCACGATATCAAAAGGAGCATTCAGGGCAGTAACGGCATTGCCCTCGAGGAAATGATGATCCAGCACTTTAAAAGCAGTGCTATCGGCGTAATAAACCTTCGTCTCATAATAATTATTTTCGCCGTTCTTGAACAAGGTCCTTTCCTTACTGATGAAGCGGGCCATTTCATCCACCTCCGGATAATCCTTTTTTATCTGAGGACCAAGAGGTAGTTGGGTGAGTGCCCAGTCTGTGTTCTTATCTTTCTCATGGATATAAGTGTTGATGCGGTAGATGCGGTCTGCATTTTTCTGAAAACGGTCGTAGCTCAATTCATCCGTCACATAAAAGATCAGGTAGAGACTGAAGGTGATGCCAATGGTCAGTCCCAATACATTCAAAAGGCTATACCACTTGTCTTTTTTGAAATTGCGCCAGGCAGTAAGCAGCAGGTTCTTGATCATGGCTTTTATTTTAAGAGCAAAGGGAGATCACTAAAATTAGACGGCTCCAACAGATTTATCAAACCACTCATCCTAATTAACGAAGCGCATATTTATTGTGCTGAAATGCTTCCATAAACCACGTTGCCATCCTCCACCACAACCACTGCGATGCACCTGCTGAACCATCCTGGAACAAAGAATGGCATACTTCCATTCGGCCTGTACTGTTTACATCCGAAGAGAGAATTGATACTAAGCTTGTTGGAATATTTGGGCACCGGACCTTGCGGTGGATCATTTGACATCCCATAAGAAAGTAAGGAAAGAGACAGAAGGGCAACGCTAACAATTATGCTTCGCATAATGGCAGGACTACAAACGAAATCGTGCATCCCAATTACACAAAAAAGAGAGCACGATTTCAGTCAAAACATTTTACTAAAGAGATCCAGGTTGCTGCCGATATTCGCGCGAGTGTTCCTTCAACCGCAACCCACAAATTTTTTCAAATTAGATCTTCACAAATTTCAGGGTCTGTCTTCCACTGTTCGATTGTATGTCTAGCATATACAGTCCGGCGTTTAAATCGCTCACGGGCAGTTCGATAGTACTGCTGCCGGTTTGCAACTGCCGTTCTATCTGGCTAACCATTTTTCCGGAGGCATCTGTAATTGTGATCTTAATGAGTTCACTCCCTGATGCGGCGATGTACAGGTGTAGGAGATCATGTACAGGATTGGAGCTGATCAAAACAGTTCGACCTTCAGTTGGAGTAATCAGGGCCACTCGACTGAGCGAAGAACTTCCATCGATGTCCACCATTTCCAGTCTGTAATAAATTTTGTGAGGAAGGGGTTTGGACAGGGATGCATCATCGTAAAAATATCGGTTCGGGGCATATTGTTTGTTTCCTTCAACGGTGGCAATGGTTTTAAAAAGGTTTCCATTAACGCTGCGTTGCAAATTGAAATGACTAAAATTTTGTTCCCCGGCAGTTGTCCATTCTATTCTGATGGAGTGATCTTTTTGATTCGCATAAAAGTCAACCAACTGGAGCGGAAGAACCAGTTGTGCTGTGCCGATGGCCCACATATCACTCATTTGTGAGAATCCGGAAACATCTCCGCCAAACATCACGAAAATAGAGCTGGTGGAGGTAGCACCTCGCATGCACGAAGATCCGCCCGAGCGGGAACCGGGCAGGTTGATAAAATTAGGAACGCCTCCCACATTGTGTCGTGAAGGCATGTTGGGAAGTGTGTCGCCCTTCATCCAGGTCCAATTGTTCGATTCAGGTTGGTAGCGCCATAAATCATTGAGGTAACCGGCAGCGGTGAAAGGCGCAACACCAAAGCCTCCAAACAACCAGAGATCGCCCCAGTTGTCAATCCAGGAGTAACTCCCTTCCCTTCCTCCAGGTGTATTCTGCGGACCAGCCATTCCTAAACTGCCGAAGCTGGAACGAGGATCATTGGTTTTATTTCCCTTCATCCAGGTCCAGTTGCTGGTTGAAGGATCGTAGCGCCATAGGTCATTCAGAAAACCGCCGGGTGTTTCACTCACGCCATTACCGCCCCAGAGCCAGAATTTACCACTGGCATCGGTCCACGCTACACTTCCATACCTTGAACCGGGCGTATTGGCCGGATCAGGAACTCCCTGCAATCCATAAACACCTACTCCCAACACATAAGGATAGCCCTTCATCCAGGTCCATTGATTGGTCGCGATATCATATTTCCAGAGATCATTTACATGCATGGGCCCTCCTGAGCTGGCGTAGCCAAAGCCGCCGAACATCCAGAGATTGCCTGACAGATCTTTCCAGATTACTCCGCCTGATCGCGCTCCCGGATGATTACTTGAACTGGCAACACCCATAACGCCATTAACGCCTGGCTGATTTATTGCGCTGTCGCCGTTCACCCATGTCCATTGGTTGGTTGCAGGTTCAAATTTCCATAAATCACTTAGGTAATTATCGTAACCACCGACCGAATATTTCCCGCCAAACATCCATAGATTGCCCGAGTTATCGGTCCAGGTAAAGCTTCGATTTCTTCCACCGGGTTTGTTTGCGCCATCAGCAACTCCCAGATTTCCATAAACGGTTTTTGCATCGCTGGTATCATCGCCACTTATCCAAATCCACTCAAAATTGCCGATGGGGTTTTTCCATAGATCGTTCATAGATCCCTGTCGGCCATGTCCATCAAAGCCGAAACCACCCATTAGCCAGAAATTTCCCTCGCTGTCGGTCCATGAAGCGCTGTGCGACCTTGCTCCCGGCATGGGTACCCAGGGATATACTATGATCAGGTGATAAATGGTCCGGGCATTGGTGATATAGTCACCATTCATCCAATGCCAACTAGTATCATAACCTGGCTGGGCGGAAGAAGATTGCCCAATAAGGGTCATCATCAGCACAAGCCCTACGCTTTTGATATAATTGAATGACATATGAACTGTTTGCAGCAAATTAGAACTGCCTTAATAGAAATTGCATGATGAGAAACATTGCACTAGCTGTTTCTCATTAGTTAAGAAAGTATCCGTTGCTTCACTTTTCAACAGAGGGAAAACATTAAAGAAAATACAGTCAACAATGCTGATGGTTCATGGTTGGGCAGGATGGACGGTGGTCAAAGGGTTTTATTTTTGGTCTTATGTTATTTCAGAAATATTGTCTTTTGCTTTTTATTTCGCTGTGTAGTTTCACTGACCTCTCTGCGCAGGAAATTATTTTTCCCTTGGTTTCAAAAGAAAAGAAAGTGAGTATCTGTTATGATTCTTATGATGCTCCACTCGATTCTATTGCAGCAAACCTCCTGGCCGATGATATTGAAAGAGTGAGCTCTTATAGACCCAAAGTCCTAACCGATCTGCATTCGGCAAGTGGAGACATCATTTTGATTGGTTCTATCCAATCCCCGGCGATCCGGAAAATTACCGGAAATCATTCCGCACTTGTTCAGCAACTTAAAGGCAAGTGGGAATGTTTTGGATACCATTTCTACAATAAACCAATGCCTGGAATTTCTAAAATACTTCTCATTGCAGGAAGCGATGTTCGGGGTACAGCATACGGCGTATTCACCTTGTCTGAAAAAATAGGAGTTTCGCCCTGGTACTGGTGGGCCGACGTGCCGGTACAACATCAAAGCCATCTAAGTGTTGCGGTGGCTCCATACATTTCGAGCGAGCCCTCCGTAAAATACCGCGGCATTTTTATCAATGATGAAGACTGGGGATTGAGGCCCTGGGCGGCAGACCATGATTCCACAAAAAATATCGGGCCCGCTACTTATCAAAAAGTATTTGAACTGCTCCTCCGGTTGAAGGCCAATTTCCTCTGGCCCGCCATGCATCCAGGCACAAAACCGTTTTTTAGCAATGAAGAAAATTCTCGCCTTGCCAGTTTATACTCCATCGTCATCGGGTCTTCGCATGCAGAACCGATGTTGCGCAACAATGTGGGGGAGTGGAATGAGTCCGCTATGGGCCCATTTAATTACATCACCAACCAGAAAAAAGTTTACCAGTATTGGGAAGAACGTGTTGAACAGACAAAGAATGAGGAAGTGGTGTATTCCCTGGGTATGCGTGGTATTCACGACAGTGGCATGGAAGGAGTAAAAGATGCGAAAGAAGCCGTGCCTTTGCTCACAAGAATCATCAGCGATCAGAGAGCGCTATTGAAAAAATACAGAAGTGAAGCGATAGAGCAGGTACCGCAGATCTTTACAGCTTACAAGGAAGTGCTGGATATTTATGACCAGGGTCTGAAGCTTCCTGATGATGTGACCATGGTTTGGCCCGATGATAATTACGGATACCTGCTTCGCCTCAATGATGAAAAAGAGAAATCGCGTATAGGAAGTGCTGGAGTATATTATCATGTTTCTTATTGGGGCCGCCCACATGATTATCTCTGGCTTGGCACCACGCATCCTTTGCTCATTCGCGAGGAAATGATGAAGGCGCTCGAAGCAGGTGCCAGCAGGCTTTGGGTGGTGAATGCCGGTGATATCAAACCCATGGAATATGAGCTGCAATTTTTCCTTGACATGGCCTATGAGTCTTCGCCATTTGTGAAAAGTAGTTATGCGAAGCAACATCTTGCGTGGTGGATGAAAAAAATATTCGGCGCGCAATATGGTTCACAGATTGCAGGCATCATGTGGAAATACTACGGACTTGCTTTTGAACGCCGGCCTGAATTTATGGGATGGAGCCAGACCGAACCCACAACCAGTGTCCGTTATTCTGATTACAACCATTTTTATTTTGGTGATGAAGCCCAGCGCAGGATGGACCGATATGAATCACTGCAAAAAGCTGTGGTTTCGTTGAGAAAAAAAATTAGTCCGGAAGTCTCTGAAGCTTTTTATGAACTGGTGTACTATCCGGTTGTTTGTGCTGCCTTGATGAACAAAAAATTTCTCAGTCGGGACAAAGCCCTGATACATGCCAGGCAAAACCGTATGGCTGCCTATGATGACGTCAGAAATTCGAAAGACGCTTACCAGAATATTATTAGAGAAACAAATGATTACAATGAGGCATTAAAAAACGGGAAGTGGAAAGGGATGATGTCGATGAAGCCCAGAGACCTTCCTGTATTTCTTTCTCCTGAATTTTCACCGGTAGATATAGACAGGTCAGAAAAATGGAATGCGATTCCTGAAGGATATGATACTACGGATCAAAAAAAAGGGAAAGAAAAGATTCTTCCTGAATTTACATCCGGACTGGATCAGCACTATTTTATCGATCTGTTTCTTTGCGATTCTATAAAAATTTCCTGGAAGGCAAAAGTTTCAGAACCCTGGCTGATCCTCTCTCAGAATGATGGAAAACTTGATCCCGAAAAAAATTCCATCAGGTTATGGGTAAAGGTGGACTGGAGGAAATTTCATTTGACACAATCGTCAAAAGCCTGGATTGAATTTTCTGCGGTGGGAAAAAAGATACGCATCACAGCTTCTGCCACGCGTCCCCATTTGAAAGACTATGAAAGCTTTAAAGGAATTGTGGAAAACAATGGAATTATTTCTTTTCAGGCAGGAGATTTTATAAAGAAAACAAAAGCAACCACAGAATGGGAATTGATGGAAGGAACCGACAGCGCTGCGCTGATGATCGCACGTTCCTCTTCCTTTATTTCCGACACTGCGCAGGTCAGGAAAAATGCCGCCTCTTTATCCTATTCGTTTTTTAGCTTTTCATCTTCCCAGCCTTCCGTATCCGTATTTACCTGGCCCACCCATGCAGTCAATAAAAATTTTGGCCTTCGGTATGCGCTGAGTGTGGACCATGGTCCAATCATAGTTACTGATTTTCAAACATCTGGTCGCAGTGAAGAATGGAAGCAAAATGTTTTAAGCAACTACGCCATTCGCACCATCAGCATTTCACCACTCAGGCCGGGGAGGCATGTACTGAATATATATGCGCTCGATCCGGGAGTTGTGCTGGACCGGATCCTTATCAGTTTCGGAAAGGTTCCCGCAGCATACGGAAGGATTTCAGAAACAAGAAAGAGATAATTTTGAATTTTCTGAAAAAAAAATCTCTCAAGCACCGATCATTCCAACATGTTGCAAACCCTGCTTACTTCACTGGCTGTTTTGCTTAGGATTCTTTCCAATCCCCTGGGAAATCTGTATCAGAAAAATTTGACAGGTAGGGGACACCATCCGCTCCTTGTCAATTTTCTCAGTTATTTTTTACTCTCGCTGTTTTGCATCGTGCTGATCCCTGGACAGTGGGGCTCAAAATTATCGCCTGTATTCTGGATCTATTCTCTGCTTGGTGCCACAGTGGGTTCACTGGGAAATGGTTTCCTGGTAAAGGCCCTGCAAAAAGGCGAGCTGTCCATTCTTGGTCCCATCAATTCTTACAAGTCGATAGTTGGTATCATTGTCGGTATTTTTTTATTGGGCGAGTTCCCGAATCTATGGGGAATTGTTGGTGTTGCCATCATTGTAGCAGGCAGTTACCTGGTACTGGATACAACTGAAGAAAGGTTTTCCTGGGCTCTTCTTCGAAGATCCGAGATCCAGTTCCGGATCTGGGCCATGATCCTCACCGCGATTGAAGCCGTGTTTGTAAAAAAACTAATTCTTGCATCCAACGTCACTATCGCTTTTATCAGCTGGTGCATGTCTGGGGCACTGTTTTCTTTTTTTCTTCTTCCTGTTTTTGGAGTGAAACCAGGAAAAGAGTTCAGCAGGATCCATGTAGCCGACCTGAAGATTTACGTCCTTCTTATTCTTTGTATTGGCACCATGCAGTTCACCACAAATTATGCTTTCGCACATATGCCCGTGGGCTATGCGCTTTCTCTTTTTCAGCTCTCCACTCTAGTGAGCGTGGTGCTTGGTTACAGAGTGTATCGGGAAAAGGATATTCGAAAAAAATTGATTGGTGCTGGAGTTATGATGTTTGGATCGGTAATTATTATTCTTAGTTAAGACACAGTGCTAACCGCAGAGAAAGCTAGTAATGCTGCATGCATTCCGGCAGCATTTTTTGTTTTGAATCAGCCCTTGCAGCTCTTCGCCACTCCTTTGCGTTTGTTTATTTTCTCCGGGAAAGTTTTTCTCAAAGAACTCTACCCTTTTACCTTTGAACGAACTTCACGAGAAAAAATCTAATCTATGCACAGGCAGAAAATTGCATGTATTCTTTTTATTTTCATTTTGGGATGTGCCGGTTCCAGGCCAAATCAGGGAGGAGTAGATATTCTGCGGGCCACTGAGCTCAAGCCATTTGGAAGAACCACCATCAATGACCAGCAGGACCTGGAACTCATTGGTTCTGCTTCCAACTTTGGATTGAGTTTTACAGGAACTGAATGCCGCGTCAATGCCTATGTTCCATCGTGGCTCGATCATAATTACATACAGTATGAACTGGATGGTGTTTATCAGAAGAGGATCCGGCTTTCTTCCAAAACTTCGGAAGCGCTCGTCATTACAGCTCCTAATAATGGAACACACAGTCTTTGGATTTACAAGGCTACGGAACCACACACGGGTGCGGTTTACATTCACAGCATTAGCGGAAAAAATTTAAAAACACTGCAGCATGCTTTCGCACCACTCATTGAATTTATTGGAAACAGCATCACCTGCGGAGCCGCTGCCGATCCCTCCGAAGTTCCTTGCGGCACGGGTGTTTATCACGACCAGCACAATGCTTACATGGCGTATGGTCCAAGGGTAGCCAGGGCACTTGGAATTAATTTTATTGTGAGCAGCGTGAGTGGCATTGGTATTTACCGCAACTGGAACACTGATGGTCCTACCATGCCGCAGGTTTATGAAAAACTGGATTTCCAGGAACAGAACCCAAAGCTCTGGGATTTTTCTACCTATACGCCGAAGGTGGTGAGTATTGCACTCGGTACAAATGATTTCAGTCATGGCGATGGAAAAACACAGAGGCTGCCCTTTGACAGCACCAGGTTTGTCAACCACTATATTCAGTTTGTGCAACTCGTCAAATCAAAATATCCTTCTGCGCAAATTGCGCTCCTCAGTAGTCCCATGTTGAATGGAGAAACGCGCACGCTCTTGCAAAACTGTCTCCAGGCCGTTAAATCCGCAGTCGATGCGCGCAGTCCTTCCTCATCTCCCGTTGCTCTTTATTTCTTTGAGCCCATGCAGGCCAGGGGATGTGGGGGGCACCCAAATGTGGAAGATCATGGCATCATGGCCAATGAGTTGATTCCTTTTTTTAAACCGATGTTTAAGTAGCAGTTGGTAGTTGATAGTTGATAGAAGGAATCGCCGCCTTCGCCGAGGCTTCGGTGGCCGTGGAGGAATCTGGATCTGAATAAAAATAGTAAGCTCCGTTGCGACTTAATAATACAGTTTCCGCTAAAAAAGCAGTAACCAATATCAAACTAAAAGATTTTCTCTGCGAATACTCTGCGTCCTCGTTTCTCCGCGGTTGGCTAGGGCCTAGAAATTCGTCTTCGCTTCATTCACCACTGCCAGGGCCATTCCATCATGTTCCTTCGCGCCAACGGTTTGAATGATACAGGCGGTAACAGAACTTGTTTCAGATAAAGTTTGATTAAATCTTTTTGCGCCCTGTACATTAGGATCCTCACTTTGCTGATCAAGCACCTTGCCCTCACGAATCACATTATCGCAAATGATCAGTGTTCCCGGACGAGACAGCAAAATTGATTTCTGAAAATATTCGGCATAAGGAGGCTTGTCGGCATCAATAAAGATCAGGTCGAAGGGTCGTTCTTTATTTTCGATCATCAGCGATAAATGATCTATAGCCTTTCCAATCCTGATCTCCACTTTGGAAGATAATCCGGCCCGTTCGATATTTTTTTTCGCCACTGCTGCATGATGAGGGTCTGCTTCCACCGAAATCAATTTCCCATTATCAGGCAGCGCCCTTGCCATCCAGATGGTACTGTAGCCGCCCAGTGTGCCTAGTTCTAAAACTCTTTTGGCCTGGCAGAGTGTTACCATCAGCTGAAGAAATTTTCCCTGGCTGGGAGACACACTGATCTGAGGCATGCCTTCACGATCCAGAGAACGAACCGTTTCTTTGAGTACCTCGTCTTCACTGGCAACCAGACTGGAAATGTATTCATCTACCTGTTGGAAAATTTTTGGATCCATGGCATCAAAAATAAGAGAGTTTTGATTCTTGTAAATTTCACCACTCTCGCCGATGGCCAATAAGCCTGGAAGTATGGTCAGGAAGCAATAACAAAAGTTGATTCCACAATGAAAATCATTTGCTCTTAATCATCTCTTTACTTCCCAGTGTTTTTTCGGTGGAAGTTCTAATGCTTTAAGATCGAAAGTTATGAACCTGCTCAAGAAGCAATTCTCCTGCTTCATCCAGCGTCCTCCCGAAAGCAATGATTCCGTCTTCATGTCCGCCCATAGCAAACAATCCCTGATCGGCTATAAAAAATTCGCCGAGCAATCGCTTTACTTCCGCCGCCATTTCCGGCGTTCCATAGGCAATACGATGCCCGGTAAAAGGGTGTGTTTGAAGAAGCTTTTCCCAGATTTGATGTTCATGCACATGAAAAACAGCACCCACATTTTTTTTCTCCTGATAGATTACTCCATGGGTCATGGACTCTGAAGAAGCCATGATGGGTCCCCGTGCAGTTACTGCATTGTCTTTCGGATTACAATCGATGACGGTTGTATAATGTTCGTCGGATAACAGCCGGAATTTTCCAGTTGCCGTTCCGGTAATGATAAATGTTTCGCCCTTTGCACGGGTGCTGATATTTCCATAACCAATGCCTTCACTGGTTTCACCAATCAGTGCGAGCTGGTAGAGACGTTCGCGCCATTGATTGAGTGGCAGTACCAGTCTGGAATCGGGGGCTTCTGCTTTGATCCAATGACCCTTGAACTTGATTCCAACTTCTTTCATGCAGGAATTCTTTCAGCAAATAAATTCATGATGGCTTCTTCCTTAGCCGCACAAATCCCTCTTTCTGTAATGAGTGCCGTGATCAGACGGGATGGTGTTACATCAAAACCAAAGTTGGCGGCAGGACTGTCCTTTGGAGTGACCAGAATTTTTTTCATTTCCCCATCGCATAGTCCTTCCATGTATTTGACTTCGTCTGCATTTCTTTGCTCGATAGGAATCTCACGTACGCCATCGCTGATATTCCAGTCAAAACTTGAAGAGGGAAGGGCTACATAAAATGGAATATGGTTGTCGTATGCAGCCAGTGCTTTCAGATAAGTGCCAATCTTATTGGCAGCATCGCCGCAACGGGTAACACGGTCGGCACCGGTAATCACCAGATCTACCTGGCCATGTTGCATCAGGTGTCCTCCGGCGTTATCAGTGATCACTGTATGAGGGATGCCTTCCTGCAAAAGTTCCCAGGCGGTCAATCCTGCCCCCTGATTTCTCGGCCTTGTTTCATCTACCCATACATGAAGATCAATGCCGTCCCTAAATGCTTTATAAATCGGAGAAGTAGCAGAACCATGGTCTACAAAAGCCAGCCAGCCTGCATTGCAGTGCGTGAGAATATTGATCCTTCTTTTTTTCTTTGCTGCGATTTGTTGTAGCAAACCCGCTCCGTGTTCACCAATCTTTCTGCAGTGTGCCGCGTCTTCATCTGCAATCAGCTGCGCTGTTTTTCTTGCGATCTCGATTTTTTCTCCGGGCATTGCTCCTTCAATGGCTTTCATCATCCGGTCAACGGCCCATTCCAGATTCACGGCTGTTGGCCGGGTTGATTTGAGAAGCAGTGCCGCTTTTGTCAAATCATGATTTTCGGAAGGTGCTAAGGCAGCGAAGTACATTCCGAAGGCCGCTGATGCTCCAATGAGTCCTGCACCACGCACATGCATGTCTTTGATGGCCCTGGCCATTTCTGTTACTGTGCGCAGGTCTTCCACCACAAAGCTGTGAGGAAGAAAGCGCTGGTCTATTACTCTCACAAGTCCTTCTTCTTCCCACCAAATGGTGCGGTAGTATTGATCGCCTACTTTCATGGAGTGAAATTAAGGTATTAAGGTATTGGGGTAATAGGGTGGAATTAGGAATTGGGAATTGGGAATTGGGAATTGGGAATTGGGAATTAGGAATTGGGGAGAGAGCATCGTTTTTATGAAATCATCGATCACGGCAATGCAAATCCCTTAAAACATTTACTTATTAGTAAGCCACGGTTATCTATAAACTTGAGACGATAAACTTCAGTTTTTCCAGTTCCACCAGTAATTAACTTTTATCACCAGCGCACGGTTCCGGACAGAGAAGGGAGCCGGAAGATAATTGTCGGTATACACAATGAAAATGTCGGAGGCGGGACTGTAGCGCCATTGAAAACGTGTGTTTAGATTCAGATTCCGGAGCTGCTCATTATACTGCAGAAAAGTAGAAAAGAAAATCTTATTTGTCAGGGTCACATCGATCCTGGATCCCAACAGCCAGAAAACCGTCCGGTTCCACGGAGCTGGAAGAAGTATATCATTATAACTCACATCTACAAGCAGACTTACGAAAGGCTGAAAACGGTAACCTGCTTCCACACTAAGATTGGTGCGGGTACCATTGAGATAATAAGAACCAAAACGGGTATTGAATGAATAGGTGAACAGGCTTTGTGGCTTAGAGACATAGCTTGTTTGAAAAGCCCTCCAGCGATGCTCACTTCCCACAGGCAAACTGTCCTTCCCATTATTAGTGGGATCAAATGGAAAAAGGAGCTTTACATATTCGTCGCTGAAAGCCACAGCACACACACTCTGACTTCTGAAATTAAAAGAATAGGTCAATGAGTTTACGTGATCGGTATGATGAAATCCTTCATCGAAATAATGGAGCAGGTTGATCGTTGGACCATGACTCAATATCTTTCCGCCGGCAGGGAAAAATAATCTACCGGCAACAGGATTGAGTTTTATGTATCCTTTTCGCGGAACATATCCGGCATCCGCTTTGAACTGGCTGCCTACGAATTCTTCCTGCAGCAACAATAGCCAGTGCTTGCTATTATATTGCAAATGGGCAGCCCCGGTCCAGTCGTCTGTATTTTTTCCCGGAGAAAATGAATGAAGCAACATGGCCTTGCCGGTCCAGAAATTATTAGAAGAAGCGAGGTTGAATTCCATTCCAAGATTCCGGTTATAAGCATCATAAACTGCAGGGATGGAGTCAGCTAAATGCTGTAAGGAAAACCGGTTAACGAAAATCAAACCAATGCTGGAACGACTGAACACCCTTCTTTGCAGTGAGAAGACGGAAAAATTTTGCTGGGGTAAGTACTTGTCTTTGTTCTCCGCGGTTTGCATATCCATTATTCCGATCCGCCAGTTCCGGTTGATCCTTCCGCTAAGCCGTGCTCCCAGCAGAATAGGTGCATCCAATCCAATCCTCCTGGAAAAAAATGGACGAATGGAGCTGTAACCAAAATTGGCAAACAGATCGGCATTTTCCAGGAAGAACTGACGTTTCTCAGGGAAGAATAATTCATAGCGTTCAAGATTGATGACCTGCCGGTCTACTTCCACCTGAGAGAAATCCGGATGAATGGTCAGATCCAGGTTGAGCGCTGGACCCAGACCAATCTTCAAATCAGCGCCGGCTTTTTTGGAAAAGGAAGCAGGCTTTTGTGCTTCATAGTCTTTTGTCCAACCGCCCAGCACATAAGGTATCAAAGAGAGATTGGTTCCAGGAGCCGGCGGCGCTTCGTCCCACACTAACGTACCTGTATATGCGAGAGAAGCTGTGGGGAACTGTCGGGGAACAGGCGCCCAGCTGGATTTTTCCGTTGTCTTCAGATCGAGCCGGCTAAAGTTGATGCCCCAGGTTTTCAATCCTTTTTTATAGCGAAGGGTTTTAAAAGGTATGGCCAGTTCCAAGACCCATTTGTCCGGATCATTTTTTACCGCCGACAACCATTTATTGTCCCAGTTCAGGTCTACACTGCCGCCGCCAAACATGGTGCCGTCCCACTGTGCTCCCGCTGCATTGGCGCCAAATGAAAATCCGTTGGTTTGATCCTCGAAAGGATCCATGAAGAGAAGGAAATTGTCGTTTTTGCCAAAAACAAAATCGCGCCTGAGTGATTCCACATAGTAAGGACCCGGCATTGCATTGTAACAAAGGGCAAGAAGGTAAAGGTTGTTGTTGTCATAGGTCATACGCACTTCGGTACGCACCCTGGCGCGGCTTGTATCCATAGGCAACACCATGAAAAAATTACTTGCTGCTTCCGCGTTCATCCATGCCTGTTCATTCATTTGTCCGTCTACCTGAATAGGTGTTTGCGTGCGGTGTATATGCAATTGAAAGGAACCGTTATTTTTCTGCGCGCATATTTGTTGGCAGCAAACAAGAAATAAAAAGACAAATTTTCTCAATGGGAGAGTTATTGGGTAAAAATAGGGTATTGAGTTATTTGAATTGGAATTGCGGATTAGGAATTGGGAATTAGGAATTGGGAATTAGGAAGAAAGCAGATGACTATGAAATCATCAGGCAGTGATATCTTCTCATAATCCGTATTTAGAAAGTCATCAATTTTAAATAGTTGCCAAAACAGAGAAACGCGAGCCATGCAATACCTGTTCCTCAAGCTGGGAGCAAACGCAAAGGGCCACAAAAAGAAAACCTTGCTGATCTTTGAGATGCCTTCGGGCTTTGGGGTTTCGATCCTGTGCATTCCCAATTCCTAATTCCCAATTCCCAATTCCTGATCTCTCTATTCCACAATTCCATTCTTCAATGCAAACATCACCAATCCGGCTGTATTGCGCACACCAACTTTTTCAATCAGTCGCTGGCGGATGCCTTCCACAGAACGGGGACTGAGGAAGATCTGTTTGCCAATTTCAGCGGCGGTTTTTTCTTCGCAGATTAATTTAAGGACCTCAAGTTCTCTTTCGGTTAATTCAACATTCTGATTGAAGGAGGGTTTGAAATTTCCTTTGATGATCAGTTTTTTCAGCAGGGCCTTATTTACCAGATCATTGAAATAGTAACCCGTTTCATAAACAGAATAGATGGACTTGCGGATCTCGTCGGCATCTGCATTTTTGAGCAGGTAGCCATTGGCGCCGATCTCCATGAGGTGGATGATGAATTTATCATCTTCATACATGGTGACCACCAGCACCTTCATTGCATTGAAGCGTTTACGCACTTCACGGGTGGCTTCCATTCCATCCATCACCGGCATTTTCAAATCCATGATGATGACGTCGGGCATGGCTTTGGGAAGTTGGTCCATAAGCTCTTCTCCGTTGTCGGCTTCCAGCACCACTTCGAGATTATCGTCGGAAGAGAGGCCTACCTTCAGTCCGTCGCGGTAGATCTTGTAGTCGTCGGCAATGGCGATCTTTATTTTACCCATTTGAGCTGGTGTTTACTGGTACATCAATCATGGTTCGGTAGCGGTCGTCCTCTACCGAAAAACTGATATTTCATTTTAATATGATAATACGGTTCTGAATATTTTTCAGGCCGAGTCCTTCTTTTTTGTAGCGCAATTCTTCGAAGTGTTCCTGTGTAAGACCAATTCCATTATGAATGATGGTGATGCGCAATTTGTCGTTCATAAACACAGATTGCACATGGAGTTCTGTAGCCTTGCTGTGCTTGAGAATATTGTTCACGAGCTCCTGTACCATTCGGTAAATGCTGATATCATTTTCAGGACTGCTTGAAATATAATTATTGTCCATTTCCGTTGTGGCCCTGACCAGTGTGTCATGGGAAATGATGCCGATAAAATGACGGACTCCTTCATTGAGTCCGAACTCTTTGAGGATGTTGGAATGCAGGTTGTGCGAAATGCCGCGGACCTTTCTGATGCCTTCATCGAGCAACTCCTTGCCTTTTTCATAAAGCTGTTTGTCGCGTTCATCCATGCTGGCAGACTTGATGCCCTGGAAATGAAGTTTGGTGGAGGAAAGAATAGCGCCTACTTCGTCGTGTAGGGCTTCGGCTATGCGGTGCCTTTCGGTTTCTTCACTGCGAACAGCTGCTTCAATGAGCTGGTTCTGTTGTTGCTCGCGGATGGCCTGCATGTCTTTTTGGTGCTGGAGCTTTTTTTTCTGGCTTGTTACGAATGCAACAAGGAAACTGCTGAATAGGGCTACCATCACCAGGATTCCGATGATGACCAGGGAAGTGATATTAGCGTCGAGAAGCATCATAGAAAGCCTTGGCCAGGAAGAGACAGAAAACAATGTAAGCTATATTGTGGACATCCCAGATGTCCTGAGTAAACCTCTTGTAGGTATCGACTATAGTTGTATAAAAAAGAAAAATGAAGAAATTAATTACAACGTAAATGGAAAGTCCTGTTACCACCCAGAATTCTGGATTTCTTTTCACAAGGTCTGGTTCTTCGCGAAGCCGTGAAAGATAATATTGAAGGCAATAGAACATAAGAATGCCAGCTTCCAGGGTAAGCAGCCGGCTACTGAAAGTTCTCTCCTGCACAAATCCTTCGAAGAAACTAAAATTGACCAGAAGGATGATGAGCGCCGCCCACGAAATCCACTGTCTTAATTTTTTGAATCGTGCGTCCGTTCGGTCGAAAAAAACAGTGAAGCAGGAAAAACGGAGGATAGAATGTACGTTGTAGAGATAATTATTTGATTGCAGCCAAGCTGGAAAATGTAATCTGCGGTGGAAATACCCAATGACATCGATTGACAAGTCCAGGAAAAAAGCTACAATCACATAAATGACGACGGATCTGAGATAAAATGGCTGGCGAGGTCTTGTCATTAGGATGACCATAGGAATCAATAAAGCCCAGACCTCTGACCAGTCGAGAATGAATTTTAAAATTTTCATTCGTTCGATTCGTAAGGTGGTGATGGATTTGCGTAACCATCCACAGCTAATATATGTATAGCGGCAGTATCTGATTTTTTTAATTGACCTGCATCAACCACGCGAATTTCATAATGCAAGTGGGGATCATTAACTGGTGTAAAATACAAAGAGCAACCATTCCCACAAACTCCTAGTTTATCATGCAATGCAGTTGCATCCGTATGCAAGGCGCCCAGCAGTAGATTTTCCGGAAGATGAACGGAGGTTGCCTGCTCGTAATGAAGTTGATAAGAATCCGTGGTAAAATCCTTCACGCTTCTTTTCGCTCCCCATACATAGAGTGTAGGCGATCCGTCAGGTGCGTTTTTTAGAAAATAAAAATGGAAAACAAGTTTTTTATAACCATCGTAATATAAATGGTCAAATTCTGCCTTAGTCATCGATAATTCATGCAGAGTCACAGGGGCATCTGGATAATTCTTGAATAAGGGTTGTGCTTTTTGAGAAGTTGCCTTTTTTTCTTCAGCGGTCTTGTCAGAATTTATCGAAGAGTCAGTCGTTTTATTATTGGAGGCACCTGTTCCATTGCAGGAAATTAAAATAATGAAGATCCAGCTATAGCTAATTGTTTTGAATTTTTTCATTTTGTTTCTTCTATAATTGTTGATGTTTTCTTCACAACTGGTGTTATTGGCGACTATGATGTTTTCTCGTTGGTTTGACTAAAAGTCAGAAGCCATCATAAGGGGGACAGGGATTAGTTGAGCCGATCGCGTTGAATGATTGTTTTTGGAGAGAATCTACTCCGTCAATGGAATAGTAGATATATTTCTGGCCTGCATTGCTGCCTAACTTCGGTGTGAATATGATGAATTCATAGCCTTTTTTATTGATCACATATCTGATGGCATCTAAAGCAGGTTTGTCTTTTGTTTCCTGGTTCCCCATTAAAATATCCATTCCGGCGATATTTACACTTGAGGGTTTGAGCCGATGAAGAGCAATTGAAAAACTATCAATATTCTTATTTCCCTTTTCTGAGGTCCATGCCAGCAGCGTCAGCGAATCCTTGTTGGTATGGTAAAATGAGAATATGAGTTTTTCCACTTTTTTTGTGTTCGGCAAAAAAAGTTTTCCCAACTCATTGTTACTGTGTATCGAATCATTCGCCAGATATAAAACGTTTAGTGTAGAGGGTATCGACGAGGAATCTGGACTTAGTGACTGATTATTTTGTAATGGGCTAACGGTATTCTTGCAGGAAGGAGAGAACACAATTAGTGATAAAAAGAGAAGGATAAAACTGATGCAAAAAATTTCTTTTCGGTAATGAATCCCGGATAATTTCTTCATAAAGCTTTGTTTTGGTTGAGAAAATCCGGACGAGGGGGCCTAACAGAGGAAGGATAAACTAATATAATGGCAGATAATTGTATTTCCAAACAAGAACTCGAGTTTTCACGGAAAAAGATTTTTTTAAAAACAAAACTCGTCGTCCCACATGGAAGAACACTAGGCATAATGGAAAGCAAAAGGAGTGCTTGCATTTGCATTTCCATTGTGAGCGAAGCGAAACCTTTGCGTCTTTGGGTGAGGCGCCTCCCGCACTACTACGGCCGTACCCCTCCTTCGTAATTTTCCGCAAAAAATCGGGTTCTTCTACGCATCCTTTGCATTTCCATTTTTTTATCTTGCAGCCCTGTTTCGAAAATCCAATAGTATGATCACCGCAGTGCATCTCTCTGTCGACACAATGGGCCATGAAGCGCTCACCTACCAGTTTAAGAAAGAAGAAAACCGCTGGTATGTCTGTCTTCCCGAAATCTTCCGCAAAGGATTTACACTCTTTAACGAACTCTCCGAAGGCGCGCAAACCATGCTCAATACCATTGCACGCGGTCGCAACCAGCTTTCCCTGAAAATGGACACCGTACCATTCGACGGCGCCGACTGCCTCGAGCTATTGGAACACTGCACAGCCCCTAAAGGCGGCGCGTACTACCTGATGCACACTTCAAACGGCAAAAGGGTTAATAAAAAAATGTGGGTCTGCGATCTCTCCCTCGCTGTATTCGGCGACCTGCCAGATGGAATTTATTTTCAGGAAAACATTGACTGAAAGTTTTCACCGCGGAGAAGCGAAGACAAGAATGCCACCGACGTCCCCAGAGTGGTTTCTCGCCAAAACGCAAAGAGAAAAAAGCCGCAAAGAATATTTTATTTAGCTGTGGTACGAAGTTTCTAAATAAGTTCAGATATTAAATCATTCGAACGGCTTCACTTCTTAGAATAGAATGAAAGCTGTACACAGTAAAGACTAATCGAACCAGAACAAAAAAATTCTTTGCGGCTTATTTCTCTTTGCGTTTTGGCGAAGAAACCACTCTGGGAACTTCAGAGACCGCTGTTACTTCTCCTGCGGTGAAAAATATTGATGATGATCAGGTAAGCATTTCATTGCCTTCGCCCATTTGTTCTCCAAGGTCCCGGTCCAGGTCTTCTCCATACCAAAGCGTCTGTTCCTTGTCTTCCTTTTTGGTATCATCGGCCGCGGCTCGCGGGTCATTTACCCCGGCTTCTTTTTGAAGCTGTGGATCGGCAGATAGGTCTTTCTTTTTCTTCTTCTTTTCCATGACAAAATTTTGACTTGGACAATTATGTTGCCACGATTCATGGGGACGAATGAAGAAGTTCCGCTCCTTTTTATGAAAAAGAAAATTCGAGCTGTTCCGGTTTTGCTGTTGGTGAATAGGTCAGCGAGGCTGCTGCATTTGCTGCAACAACAGGGAACAAATCTGTCTCCTGATAACGGGAAGCCACCGTGATGCGCACACCACAGGCATGTTGTACAAACAATTCTTCCACCAGCTTCGGACAATTGTTATTCTGTGAAAGATGAGAGAGAATCAGATGGTTCATAAAAGAAGGACGGTGCTCAAGAAAAAGCTGGAGTGCCTGTTGGTTCGACAGGTGTCCGTGTTCACTGCGGATCCTTCTTTTCAGGTGATGGGGATAGTTGCCCTGTTCCAGCAGATGATCATCATAATTTGATTCCAGAAATGCCGCATGGCATTGTTTGAAATGATGGATCACCTGTTCACAAGGTTTTCCAATATCAGTGAATACACCCACCGAAACTCCATTGGATGAAACCAGGAAACTAAAAGGGTCAGCTGCATCATGCAGCTTTGAAAAAGCAGTAACAGAAAGTTCTCCAAATTGGATCACTTCGCCTGCCTGGAATCCAAAAGTGCGCGAAGGCTCGAGTCTCAATCTCCCAAACCGGAGTGTGTCACGGGTGATAAATACAGGAAGATGAAATTTTTTGGAAAGGGTTTCCAATCCCCTGATATGATCGGAATGTTCGTGCGAAATAAACACGGCCCTGACTTTGTCCATGCTTAATCCCAAACGCTTCATGCGCTTTTCAATTTCCCTGCAGGAGATCCCTGCATCTACCAGAATAGCCTCACGCTCTGTACCCACGTAATAGCAATTCCCATTGCTTCCCGAATTGAGCGAGGTAATGAATAAGGACATCGAGCAAAGAAACCCCATTTTGTTCAAATACTAAAAAAAATAGCAGATGACATCAGGCCGCCTGCCTGTGTGCTATACATTTAATGTCAACATGTTCGTCATCTAAAGCATAAGGCAGTTTTGCCAGTGCATTCCATTGCTGATGAAACAAAAAAAACAACCATGCCGTATTTCTACGGGTTTTATATCAGTATTATTACTGTTGTTTGTGATTTTCAAATCCTGCATCTTTATATTATCGTTGAGTTTATTCCAAAAACGAACTGACTTCCTCCTCTGAAATATCCCGCAACCTGAAATCTCACTTGAAATCTGTCTCCTGTTAAACATTCCGCCTGTACGCAGGTACTTCCTGATTAAACCATCCGTTCCCCGCTTGAATATGGTCTTACGACCGTAGTGGATTCTTTTTTCTAAACCAATTGCAAATGATCCGAACGGCACTCGAATTCATCCAAAAAGAACTGGATGCATTTATGGTAGACAGGGAAAATGATATTGCTCATTATTCCAGGAATAATGTTGTAGACCTTAAGACCCTCATTCTCCAGAACGGCACGCTCAACACCATAGACACCATGCATATCACCATGATGCTGGTTGGCCTGGACGAAGAGCGCAGAGAGGGTGTACGTCCCTATTACATTCCTTCGGATGACAAACAATTTTTGAAGCTCAATTCACCTGTGGAGGTTGACCTTTTTGTGTTGTTTACGGCACACAACGCAAATTATCCTACTGCACTTCGCGACCTCTCCGATGTGGTCGCCTTCTTCCAATCCAACCCGGTTTTTGATGAACAGAAATTTCCTCAGCTTAATGCCAATGTCGATGATGCCGGCAAGAAACCATGGAGACAGATCCAGCGTTTGAGCTTCAACCTTCATCATCTCTCTTTCGATCAACAGAATAATCTCTGGGCCATGATCGGTGCGAAATACATGCCCAGCGTAGTATACAAGGTGAAGATGCTGACTGTATTTGACACGAAGGCGAAGCAAAAATCGCCTGCTATCATGGAACTCGGACTCAATGATAATTCACTGGCATGAACAGACACAGCTACACATATGAAGAATTACTGAGCGTGGTGGTAGATACGGAATTCTATCAAAACAAAACCGGCAGTGTGCTGGGAGCCGCTACTTCCAATGACTTGGTCATCCTGCCCAGTGAAGAAACCATGAACCTCATAAAGCGTAAAGATTATTTGCTCAGGGCCAATCCCGCCCGCGCCGGATTCAGTGTGTTCACCCGGGTGGAAGGTAAAAATGGTTTAGGAAATTCCATCCTTCGTTTTCCTGTTTCAAAAGAAGACAAACTGGTTTTCTTTCTCTTGCCTGGGAATCCTCTACTCTATAATTTCAGTGATCTTCCTGCCAACCTTTCCTTCGATTATGCGTATTATCTTCAAAACGACATCGACGATGTAGGAGCAACAAGAAACAATCTTCACCTTTCTCTGGATCCCTGGGGCATCATGCAGCAGGACTCAATCAAAAAAACTTTCTCCAATTATATATATCATCACCCCGCGCCTGTGCTGGCCAACACTGCCCGGGTGAAACATCTTCTCTCCGCCAGAACAGTCAATCCCGTATCGATATTTATTCAGAGTGGAGAAACAGACCTTGCCTTCGACCTCTCCGGTTTTCCACTGGGCGCCTGCCAGCTTCTTATCAACAACGTGCTCACCGAACAATTTTATTACTGCGGAACCGATGTTCTGTCTTCTCTTTTTGCCATTCTTGAATTGAAACTGGATGCTTCACTCAAACAGAATTACCGCATTGTCCAGGCAGATCGTTCCATCACTCCAGCCAAGCCCCTGTTTGTTGTGCGATTGATGAACCGACCAACACGTTGGCGTTATACCATTCAACTCGATCCGGGAAGTCCGCTCTATCAGGAGATCACTGCACTTCCCGAACCCCAGAAGACAAATTTTATCAATGACATCAATATCGTTACCAACAGTACCGTCAGTTTCACACCCATATTGGGAACGGAAAATAAACTGGTTTTTCTTTCCGATGCTCCTGTATTGCTCCAGGAGAAATATTTCAACGCATCGGGGAAAACCCTGCAACTGACCCTGAAAAAAAATATCAGTGGAACACCCAAAGAAGTGAAGGATTATTTACCATACCCCTCAACGGGCATGATCGATACTTCGCAGCTTCCAACAATTTATTCAGACATCTTTTTAACAATTTAAAATAAACCAATGGCTGTTCTAAAACTCTCTACGCCCGGTGTATATGTGCAGGAAATTCCCTCCTTACCACCCTCAGTTGCCGAAGTAGAAACGGCAATACCCGCCTTTATCGGATATACTGAAAAAGCCGACAAGCTTGCCGCCGGCGATCTCAAGCTAATTGCCAACAAGATCACCAACCTCGCTGAATTTGTTCAGTTCTATGGTGGAGCTGCAGCGGAAACAAACGACAGCGTGACCCTCACGGTGAAGGACAAGGGTAGTAGTCAGTACGACATTCTTTTTACCTACGATGCCTCCAAAAGATCGAAGTACAACCTGTATTACTGTATCAAGCATTTTTATGATAATGGAGGAGGAACCTGTTATGTGGTTTCAGTAGACACGTACAAAACGCCCAGTGCAATCACTAAGGCTGATTTCAAAAGTGGACTGGACGTTGTAAAGGATGTGGACGAGGTGACCATTCTGGTTATCCCTGAAACAGTGAAACTGGATTCAGCTGCTTCCTACAAAGAAGTGGTGAATGCCATGATCCAACAGGCCTATGACCTCAAGGACCGCTTTGCTATCATTGATCCTTATCAGGTAACACCTAAGAATTCCGCCGATCCCAATGGTGATATTGATGCCGATGTAACTGCCATACGAGATTCCACACTCACTGTAACTGAGAATCAATATGCAGCTGCTTATTATCCCAATCTCGTTACCACGTACGATTACAATTACAAATTCGATGACCTCACCATTGACGCATTTACCAAATTCAACAATGCAGATCCCGATCTCACGGGTAAAAAAATGAGTGACCTGGGAAATGGATCGGTATTGTACAATAAAATAAAAACTGCCTTGCAGCAACAATGGGTGGTCCTTCCTCCCTCACCCGCCATTGCAGGACTGTATACCCGTGTCGACAACAACAAAGGAGTTTGGAAGGCGCCGGCCAACGAAGTTCTTCTTTCTGTAGTAGGCCCCGACATCGCCATCTCCAGCAGGGAACAGGAAAACCTCAACGTGGATCCTAACTCAGGTAAGTCCATCAATGTCATTCGCACCTTTCCCGGATTTGGTACCCTGGTATGGGGAGCACGTACACTGAGTGGAAATGACAATGAATGGAAATATATCAGCGTCCGCCGCTTTTTCAACATGGTGGAAGAGTCCATCAAAAAATCCAGCCAGTGGGCCGTGTTCGAACCCAATACCATCAGTACCTGGGTGAAGATCCAGGCCATGATCGAGAACTACTTGTTTTTGAAATGGAGGGATGGAGCACTGGCAGGCGTAAAACCCGAACAGGCTTTCTATGTGAAAGTAGGATTGGGTGTCACCATGAATTCACTCGATATTCTGGAAGGAAGGATGAATGTGGAAATCGGTATGGCCGTGTCCAGGCCTGCTGAATTTGTCGTCCTGAAATTCACTCAGCTCATGCAACAATCATAACCACCAATTCAATCAATTTAAAAAATTAAGAAATGGCATACCCAGTAACCGTTTTTCATTACAAGGTATCATGGAACAATACAGACATTGGTTTTTCCGATGTCTCCGGACTCACACAGGAGATCCAGGCCATAGAATACCGCGATGGCCTGATGTCAGGCAATACGCCTTCGCTCAGAAGACCCGGAATCAAAAAAGTGAACAACGTCACCTTGAAAAGAGGAATCGTAGAAAAGAACAATGATCTTTTTGTCTGGTTCAACAACAATGGGGCACCCAATGTGGAAAGAAGGGATATCGTTATCAGTCTGCTCAACGACGAAGGAGATCCGGTAATGACCTGGAGCATTTCCCAGGCTTTTCCGGTAAAATGCGAAGGCCCCGGATTAAAAGCCACAGGCAATGAGATCGCCATTGAGTCTATTGAATTGGTACATGAAGGCATTACTGTAAGAACTACCTGATATGGCAGCATACTATCCACCAGGCGCCTTTCATTTCAAAGTGGAATTCAATGGTGTTAACGGAATGAACAGTGATACAGAACAACGCTTCCAGGAAGTGAGTGGGCTCTCTTTTGATATCGAAACAGAGGAATTGAAAGAAGGTGGTGAAAACCGTTTTACCTGGAAGCTTCCCAAACGTGGGAAATATCCCAACCTGGTTTTAAAACGAGGAATGCTTCAAGGGACCGCTCTGCTCAACTGGATCAAGTCGGCAATGTCAACTTTTTTTACTGTAGCAGTTTATGATTTCAAACCCGCCGACATGGTGATTACACTGATGGATGAAGCAGGGCAACCCGTAGCCATCTGGAATGTGGTGCAGGCCTTTCCAATCAAATGGTCCACTTCCGATTTCAGGGCTTCTGAAAATGCCGTCGTGGTGGAGACCATCGAGCTGGCCTATCAATATTTTGAACGAACAAAATAAAATCATGGCTGTACAAATTAATGAGGTCATCATCAAGACCGTGGTGGACCCGACACCTATCAGCACCGGCAGCAATTCAGCAGACTGTCCGCCGGCAACAGACGACGATGAAACGCTGGAAAAAGTTCTGAACATCATCAGAGAAAAACTGCAACGATAATGGATACTCAAAGCGCCATCAAACTGCCTTTCAATTTAAAGATCGTTCCCATCAACGATAAAAGTTTCCCCATTGGTATTCCTTTCCTCGCCATGTTCAACCCAGAGAACCTGAGTATCAAAGAAGATGTGGACTGGACTGCGGACTGTCATCACGGTGATGAAGGATCGGACATGCATTATAACCGTACCAAGGCCCGGACCTTCACCATTGAATTGATGGTTGATGGAACGGGAGTGAATACCAATGGCGTGAAGATCCCCGTGACTGCGCAAGTGGCCCTGTTCCGTGCGGCAACAACCGGCGTGAAAGGATTATTGCACCAGCCCGCATTTTTACTGGTGCAGTATGGCCTTTTCATTTGCACCTGTGTGCTCAATACGTCGACGGTAAATTATACCATGTTCGACATGTTTGGACTTCCTATTCGCGCGAAAATCACCGCGCAGTTCACCGAGCGAACGGTCAAGACCCTGAGTAATATTCTCGGCATGCTGTCTTCGCCCGACCTCACGCATCGTAAAAATGTACGTGAAGGCGACCTCCTTCCTCTTCTTACTTATGAAGTATACAACAACCAGGATTATTACTTACAGGTAGCGAAGGTGAATCGTTTGAAAAATTTTAGAAAGCTAAAGGCAGGAACAACCCTGGTATTCCCACCCATTGTAGATAAAAAACAGTAGTAAGCGATGAATGTAAGCATTCCAACACCCACACAGCCGGCTATTGTTGTCACCAAAAAGATTTTTGTCAATGGTGAGGAACTTAGTAAGGACGTATCTCTAACCCAGATCACGGTGAACAAGATGTTTAACAAGATTTCTTATGCCAAGCTGGTGTTTCAGGACGGTTCTGTAGCCAAGCGAGATTTTACACTCAGTAACGACAATCGCTTTAAGCCAGGAAGCACGATTAAAGTGCAATTGGGTTTTGATGGAAGTGTCGATACAATTTTTGAAGGCATTATTGTTCGTCATGCCATCAAGGTTCGAATGAGGGGCATTTCTGTATTGATGATTGAAGCCAAGGACAAGGCCATCCAACTTACCGGTGCCAGAAAAAGCGCTTATTACATTTCAAAAAAAGATTCAGACGTAATCGATACGCTTGCCACTGGGCTCGCAAAAGATATTGACACCACCAGTGTGATTCATGATCAGTTGGTGCAGTTTGACACGACTGACTGGGATTTTATTGTGATGCGTGCAGAAGCCAACGGCATGCTGGTGCTCACTGATGATGGAAAGCTCGTTGTGAAAAAACCTTCCACTTCATCTCCATCGGTATTTACTGCAACGTATGGACAAAACATTTGGGAATTCGAAGGAGAAATGGATGCGCGCAGACAAGTGAACCAGATAACAGGACATTCCTGGGATTATACCAAACAATCGCCCGAAAATTCGCAGAATGGAACATCGGCTTTTTCTGAAAATGGAAATATTTCTTCCTCCGACCTGGCGAATGTTCTCAATGCAACTGTTACGCTAAGACACACAGGTTATGTAAAGCAGCAGGAATTACAAAACTGGTCCGATGCCTGGGCCTTGCGAAACAAGTTATCCAAAGCCGTAGGAAGGGTGCGGGTGAAGGGCAATGCTTCCGTAAAGCCAGGAACGATGATCACTCTTCAAGGGGTGGGCGACCGGTTTAGTGGTGATGTATTTGTGACTGGTGTGCTCCATCAATTTGAAAACATGTGGCAGACCGATATTCAATTTGGATGGAGAGAAGAATGGTTTTCACAAAAAGAAGACCTGATGCAGAAGCCCGCTTCGGGTTTGTTGCCTGGTGTTCATGGCCTGCAGATCGGCATTGTTACTGACGTGGATGACAGTAAAGAAAAAGAGTTCCGCGTAAAAGTTTATATACCTGCCATCACTGATAAAGCAGATGGTATTTGGGCAAGAGTGGCCACACTCGACGCTGGTTCAGGGAGAGGAATTTATTTCCGTCCTCAACTCAATGATGAAGTGGTTCTTGGTTTTTTGAACGATGATCCGCGCGATGTGATCATTGTAGGTTACCTGCACAGCAAGAACAATGCTTCTCCACTTCCCATAGACCAGGGAAAACTGCAGTATGGAATTGTAACGCAGGAGAAACTGAAATTGATTTTCGACGACAGCAACAAAAGAATGAGCCTGATTGTTCCTTCAGGCAGTGGCGAAAAATCAATCATCATCAACAGCGATGCAAGTGCCATTGAGCTCAAAGATGAAAATCAGAACAGCATCAAGATGGATGCGCAGGGAATAACCATTCAATCCGGAAAAACAATCACTATTAAAGGCCAACTGGTAAAAATTAATTAAAGAAAAAATCATCATGCCACCAGCCGCACGCGTCTCTGACAATCACAGCTGTCCCATGGCCAATCCAAACGGGAGCCCACACACCGGGGGACCCATCCTGCCTCCCGGTGTTCCCACCGTCATGATTGGTAGCATGGCTGCTGCAACTGTGGGAAACATGTGCACCTGCGCGGGTCCGCCCGATAGCATCATGCAGGGATCTACTTCTGTCATGATCGGCAACAAACCGGCGGCCAGGCAGGGAGATCCAACCACTCATGGGGGCAGCATTACCGCAGGATGCACGACAGTAATTATTGGAGGTTAAAAAAAATTTCATGGAAAAAATAGATCCTTCTTTTTTGGGAATTGGCTGGAGTTTTCCGCCCACCTTCCGGCGCGAATGGTATGGAGTGGAAATGCTCGTCGGAGAAGAAGATGTGCGAAGCAGCATTGAAATTATCCTGGCGACCATCACGGGCGAGCGCATCATGCTGCCACTCTTTGGCTGCAATCTTCAGCCGCACGTTTTTGATGCGATGAATGTACCCAATATTGCCTTGATCGAAAAGATTGTTCGGGAAGCGCTGGTCTATCATGAACCCAGGATCATTGTGGAAGACCTGAGCTCCACGGCATTTCCAGACAGGGGCGTACTGGAAGTGGATATCGAATACAGCATCATTATCACCAATACGAGGTACAATTATGTCTTTCCGTTCTACATCAGGGAAGCAACGAATATTGAGCATTCCTAAAAAAACGATCATTCCGTTTGTACGGATAACAGTGTAAACAAGTTGAAATGGACCATTGCAATTGTCATTGTCATACGTCGATCACCCGTGATGGATCAGGCCAGCTGACACGCTATCTCAAAGCCCTTGATCCTTCTTATGCACCGGTAGATGGCCGGAGCGCAGAAGAACTTTTGGTTTTTATAAAAAGATACGCGGCGCAGATCCGGTTTTATGATATTCCTGGAAGCAGTATTGAGGACCAGACTCCTCCGGATAAAATCAGCTGGAAAGAATTTTTCAGAAGAGACATGGCTGTTCTTGCATCTTCTATTGCCCTGATCGACCTGGATGATCTTGAAAAAGAATACAACGATATCAGGACCCACCTGGACCTCTATCCGGATGCAGAAAAATTCAGGGCGCTCTTTGATCCCATTTTTGGAATGGCGGTGCGAATGGATAAATGGTATGCGCTGGCCATCCCCGGCAACCCTTTGCACAATGAGCTACAACTGGCAATTGATTCAGTACTACGCGGGCTGGTCAAAAAAATTGCGAGCTATGAAGAAGGATACAAAATCGTTGATCCGAAAAAACCTTTGAAGCTCGATTATTCGGGATTCTCCAACGAAACACTCTGGGGATTGGATGATGCCATTAACATGGATGCCGGCATCTATGAAGGCAATACACCTGAAGATAAACTTAGGCATGCAGCCCTTTTTATAGACGAAATATTTTTTGGCTTTTTTGGCACATTAACAAGACTCGTGAATGAATCTGGTGATTACATGAAGCGGGCATTGGAAAATTATCCTTCTCACCAGCCGCACATGGCCCTGTTCATTGCCTTTCTCGAACTTTTCCGCATCGCACAGGATCAAATGAACAGAATTACGGAAAGGATGCTGAATTTTTATTACCGTGACGTATTGCACCTTACTGAAAAGCCTTCGGTTCCCGATCATGTATACGTGGTATTTGAGCTGGCCAAAGGTGTTTCAGCATACGATCTCGCAGCATCTACTTCTTTGAGTGCAGGCAAGGACAGTTCCGGTAAGGACCAGGTGTATCTCACAGAAGAAGACTTTGTCATCAACCAGGCCGTGGTGAAAGAATTGAAGACCATCTTCATTGAAAAAAAGACGACGGCCACCGGAACCATCATCAACAATATTTATGCGCGGCCGGTTGCCAATTCGAAGGACGGCATGGGAGAAAAATTCACCGATCCCCAACCGAAGTGGCCCAGTTTCGGCCAGGGAACAAAGCCAATAGAAGAACCAAAAAATCCCTGCGATGTTTTGGACCTGATTCAAAACAATGCAGATCGCAAGGACGAAACGAAGATCGGTTTTGCCATTGCATCACCGCAATTTCTGATGACGGGAGGGAACCGTCTGGCCGGCATTTATTTTAAAGACCTGGGAACGCTTTTGTCGCGCCTGGATGCTTTGCCTGCTTCCAGTGAACCAATGATGCAAATTCTTTTGACCGGAGAGAAGGGATGGGTGAGTGTGAACAAGATGATGACTGCAGCGGAAAAGGAATCTTTTTTAAAATATCTCGATCAGGGAATTTTTAATCCTGAAACCAATGGCCTGGAGTCTTCCTATTTTTTTAATGAAAGAACGGTTAATCAGAACCAAATAGGTACAATTGATCTCTACCTTCCCGTTTCCGAACAATCCATCGTTGCTTATGATCCACAACTCCACAAGGATTTTAGTTTTACAACCAACCAACCTGTAGTTCAATTTCTCTTTCATCCCTCCCTTGGGCTGTCAGAATCTGATTTCACGAGCTTTTCCACGGAAGATCTCCTGTTGTATGTCAAGGTAGGCTCAATGAATCCTGATCCAGAGGGGAAAAACAATCAGGGACTTCCAGGTTCCCTGACAGGATATCATTTTGATGGACTAAAACACCTGGTTCTTCAAAACGAGTCGGGAATTCTTCCTCCCAACAAACCCTTTGATCCCTTTACGGCCTATCCCGCACCCGGAAAATCATTCTATATAGGCAGTGATGAAGCATTGAATAAAAATCTGCTCTATCTCTCCATTAATATTATGAGGACGAAACAATCAAACGAGGGAAGACTATTAGATCAAGGAAATAAAGAGGAGGTTTTTAGAGCCTATCTTCTTCAGCAAAAAAACTGGGAAAGGCTGCTACGACCCGAATATATCGATAAGGACACAACAATGGGTCATGAGTACTTCACTCAATATTCTCTTACCAGTGATATTCTTTGGCATATAAAGAAAGGAGCAGCAGAAGATAACACCACCTCCGCAGAAAAATTGTTTGCTAATCGATTACCTGTTCTTCCTGTGAGCGAATGGGATGTCTCAACCACCAAGGGATTCCTTCGTCTAGACAATCTTCTTACAGTTGATGGCAATCCCGAAGAGTTCATGCAAAGAAGTCAGAATATGGCCCAGGAACTCCAGATCAAGGAAATTTCTTTGAGTTACATTTCTCTGCTGTCACCGCTCGATCCCGCGCTGGACCAGATCTTTCATGTATACCCTTTTGGAATAGTAGAAGTATATACGAAACCGTCCCCGGAAG
The DNA here is from genome assembly GCA_045805145.1 of Flavisolibacter sp. Lineage (GTDB taxonomy): Bacteria > Bacteroidota > Bacteroidia > Chitinophagales > Chitinophagaceae > Flavisolibacter. The sequence continues at coordinate 46,165 of JBJMLU010000084.1, forward strand.
TAATTGAGAATTATCGTGGGCCGAAAATCAGCATACCCGATTTCAACACTGTTGATAAGGAGAAGGAATATTTACTGGTGGATACACGCAATCGGTTCTTTCCGCAGTTTACTTACCAGGACTCGTACGATCAGTTGAAGCCGAATAAATCCATTGCCTGGGATGAAATAAAAAAGCAACTTGGAAATTCTGTTTCTCCACAAATATTAGATGACTTGAAAGCACTCAGCGAAAAAAATGACATGGTGCGCCTGATGATCGCTTCCAGTGGTATCCAGGAAAAAGCCGTTGGTAAACCCAACCAGTATTCAGGCTCGCTGCAGGAAGAAGGACTTCTGTATATCGGTCTGGATAAGCTGGAGCCACTTCAAACCGTTTCACTGCTCTTTCAATTTGCCGAGGGCAGTGCCATGGACGAAGACGATGATCCTCCTCCCATTCACTGGAGTTATTTAAGCTACAACGAATGGCGGCCACTGAAACAAGAACATATTATTCATGACGGCACTTATGGATTTCAAACAACAGGCATCATTAAAATAGATGTACCGGAGGATATCAATAGACACAATACCATCATTACCGACGGACTCTCCTGGTTTTGCGCCAGTGTCAGTGAACACTCCGAACGCATTCCCCAACTCATAGATGTAGTGGCACAGGCAGTAACAGCCAGCTTCCAGGATAACGGCAATGAGCCCTCGCATTTTGACAAACCACTCCCTGCAGGATCCATCGGAAAGCTCACTGAAACAGTAGCCGAAGTGAGTACCGTGAAACAACCCTTTGCTTCTTTTAATGGAAAACACAAGGAAGTAGGGAAGGAGTTTTATACAAGGGTCAGCGAAAGGCTTCGGCATAAAGCTAGAGCAGTGAATGCCTGGGACTACGAACACCTGGTGCTGGATCATTTCCCTCAGATCTATAAAGTAAAATGCATTTCTCATACCGATCCGAACTGCCTGTGCAGGAATACTGAAGACGAAAAGTCAGTTCAGGAAACTAAAAAATCTTTAATGGTCATTCCGATTGATGAAGGATTTACTATTAATGATGATGATAAAAAAAGAATGCTGGAAACTGTGAAGGGCGTGAAACTAACCAGCAAGCAATTGCTGGAAGTGGATGGTTATGTGGTCGACAAATCACAGGAAGCCCTTAGCGCTCCTCAGACAAAATCACTTAAAGAACTCATGATGGAAAATGGATTCAGTTCGGACGAGATCAGGATAAAGGACGCTGTTTACGAGAACGCAAAGACAGGTTTTGAAATCTTTCTGATCGATCAAGCCGAAGTGGATCAGGAGGAGACCTGCTGTGGGCCGCAGTTTGCGCCCGGACATGTACTGGTTATTCCTATTTCCAATTTTAAAAACAGGAATGCAGTAAATCCCCTGCAGCCAAAAACTGCCAGAAGGGTGTTGCTGGAAATTCAGGACTATCTTAAAAAAAGATCTTCGCCTTTTGTTCGTGTGCATGCCAAAAACCCTGAGTATGAACAGATCATCGTTTCATTTAAAGTTTCTTTTTACCAGGGAACGGACAAGGGCTATTACCTGAAAAAACTCAATGAGGAAATTGTTCATTATCTCACTCCCTGGGCCTTTGATGAAAACGCAGAACTAAGGTTTGACCAGAAGATCTACGCTTCTTCCATCATCAACTTTATCGAAGAAAGATCTTACGTCGATTTCATTACCGATTTTGAAATGTATGTCTGTCGCGATGTTTGTTGTCCTCCCACAAAGGCTGGCAATACACCGCCCCCTCCACCACCACCTCCCGGATCACCACCGTCACCACCATCGCAAGCGCAGCCTGCTACTTCCCAGAGTCTTGCAGATAAGCTGGCGAAGATCACCGGATGCGCCGACATTGAATGCCTGCTGGAAGAAGGAAATTATGCTGGAGACATTGTAGCCAAGCCCTCCACGCCCCGGTCCATTCTTGTTTCTGTTCCTCAGCATATCATCATTCCCTACGAAGAACCGCCCTATGTTTCTCCCTGTGAAAAAAGGAAATCAAAAGCTACACCGCAAGCGGTGAAAAATATACAGACGCCCAGGCCTCCTTCAGTTCCCCGTTCTGATCCCTCACCAACTGCGGAAACAATAATTAAAAAGGAATCACACCGGAGAACAAGAGAACCGGCCAGGGCGCCTGCAAAGCCTGGCCGCACGAAGCCAAAGAAACCAAACAAGTAATGCCTAGCATAAATTCTGACACATGCCTGATTCCGTTTCATTGATCAAAGCCAATCCTCTACTTCCTTCCGAAGATTATTCCTTACTGCGCAAACAGGGTTTGAATGAGATCGAACACCTGGGTAGTGATACATGGACCAATTATAACTATTCCGATCCAGGTATCACCATACTGGAAGCAGTTTGTTATGCTATCACAGACCTGGGCTATCGCACAGAGTTTGAGATCAAGGACCTGCTGGCGCCGGAACAACTCTCAGATGATACCTGGAAACAGATATTTTATACGGCCCGCCAGATCCTTCACAACAACCCGCTTACGCTGAACGACTGGCGCAAACTGATCATCGATGTGAAAGGTGTGCGCAATGCCTGGATCGAACCCAGTAAGGATTATGAAGTTCCGGTCTGGATCAATTATAATTATTCGGAGCTGAGAAAAGATTATGACTGCAGCTGCACAGACGCAGAAGAAAAAACCTGTTGGGGCAAACTCAGTGTGCTGCCGGAATCACAAACGGGAAGTTCCCAGTCGGACGAATGGAGGAAAACGATTGAAAGAGATAAGAAAAATTTGGCGGCACTCGATGCCCAGGAGCAACAATGGAATGCAGAACTGGCGAATGAAAGAGATCCTGCCAAACAGGAAATCCTTAAAAAGGAATTGAATGAACTTGTTCAACGCAAGGTGCCAATCACCCAGGAGATGCAAAAGATCCAGGCATTACTGGATTCACTGGATACAAACCTGATCCCTCCCAAGATCGTGGAGCTGGAAGGTTTGTACAATGTGATGGTGGAATATGAAGAAGACGTTCTGGAAGATGAAAGGGAAGCCGTGAGGCAGCAGATCGTAGATCGGCTTTCCCGGTACCGTAATTTGTGTGAAGACTTTTTATCCGTGGATGCTGTGGCTTATGAAGATTTTGGCATCGGTGCATCCATCGTGCTGGAAGAATACGCTGATCCTGATGTGGTGCTGTCCCAGATATTTTTCGTGATCTACAAATATTTCACGCCTTCCATTCCTTTTCACACCATCGATCAAATGATGGACAAGGGTTATCTGGTAGATGAAATTTTTGAAGGGCCGGCACTCAAGCATGGATTTGTTGATGATGTCGAGCTGGAAAAAACAGACCTGTTCAGAGATATACGATTATCGGATATTATTAGTGAAGTAGCGGATATTCCGGGTATCAGGGCTATCACCTATCTGCACCTTCCGTTTCCGTCGGTCACTGACAGCGATAAATATTATTTCAATCAGTGGGTGGATTCGCTGCGGGAAGAAAGGAAGATCGCACGCATTCAACCTTCGATGTCGAAGCTTATGTTTTGCAAGGAGCGTGATTTCATTACTTATTATGTAGGAAGACCGCAGGACAGAAGACCTGATCGCATGCTCAAGCTGTTCAACGATCTCAAAATCGTGGAAAGAAAATACAAACTCGAAGGACAACAGATCGATTTCCCCGTTCCCGCAGGTGAGTACATGGACCTGGAAGACTATTATCCGATTTCCTATTCTTTGCCTATGTGTTATGGCATTAGTCCTTACGCCGGAATTCCCGTAGATGCAACAGAAAAACGAAAAGCGCAGGCAAAGCAACTCAGGGGATATCTTCTATTTTTCGAACAGATACTGGCCGATCACCTGGTGCAGCTCAATCACCTGCGCGACCTCTTTAGTTTTGACGACAGAATCTCTCATACTTATTTTACCAGGGCGCTTACTGAGTTGGACGGACTCAATGAATTGATCATCGATCACCAGAATCGTGGCGCCAACCATTTCGACCAGGTGCTCAAAGACTTCACGCATGTTCTACAGAATCTTGCCGAGCCCACAAAAGTTTTCTGGAAACGCCGGAATATTTTTCTCAATCATATGCTGGCGCGATTCAGTGAAGACCTGAGCGAATATGAATCCATCAGCCGCTGGCTCACACCTTACAACGTAGAAGAGCGCTTGATCCATGACAAGATCAGGATATTGAAAAATGGAGAATATTACCGCATCAGCAGCCAGCGTTCGAAAGCCTATGATTATTCGAGGCCGGATTTTTTGGACAGCAATAATGTTTCGGGTGCCGAGCGAAGAGTGGAAAGGCTATTGGGATTTGAAAATATTCAAAGGCGGAATCTTTCACCTGAATGGATCGTAATTGAACCCATCATGGATACGGATCCAAAGACCAGGCAACCGGTGAGAAGAATGGATAAAAATGGAAACCCTCTTTCCATGATCCGTTTTATGGATCCCGACAGCAAAGACACGGTGCTTTTGACCAGTGTGGATGTAAAAGAAGGATGCTGTGCAGAACTCCTGCTCAATGAGATCCTGGTCTATGCCGATGAAAGAAAATATTATCATTTTCATGACGAACAAAAATTAAGAAGCCGCAAATCAGCCGGTGATGTGGGGAGCTATTGGTTTGAACTTTGGGATGATACCGACCCGGATACCGCAGTGCTGCTGGCCACCAGCGGGCATTTTGAAAAGCGCGAGGCAAGAGAACAAGTGTATAAAAAATTGCAAAACCTTTGGGAGATCATCAACAACAATGAAGGCATGCACCTGGTGGAACATATTCTGCTCCGTCCCAAATTTGATGAAGTGTTGGATGAAGCAGGAAATGAGCTGGAAGTAAAATTCCTGAACATCTGTCTCGATCCATGTGATCTAAATAAAGGCCTGGATGAAGGAACAGAACTGCCTCCTTACCGGAAAAAAATTCACCGCATTCCTGCCAGCAAATGTTTTGACCAGATGCCCTGGGTGCTGGAATATTTCCGCTTCAATACGTCCACCAACGAATTTGACCAGTCCATCCTATTCCAGGAAACTTTTGCTGATGGCAAAAGCCCTGTTCCCCTGAAATTCAGGCACTATGATTTGCTGGCCCAAAGAGTAAAGGATCTCCAGGAATTTGGATCGGAATATATCAATTATGCCATCATCTCCAACGAAGAAACAGATCCGCTCAAACTCAAATACAGTTTCCTGATTATGGGTGGCAAGGGCAAGGTTTTGGCCCAGAGCCCTTTTATGTTCAACAAGAGAACACAGAAGCAAATTGAAGATGGTGTGATGGTGAGCGATGATATCGAACTAGAGATCCTGCGCCTCATGCGCTATTTTGGTTTTGACCTCGACCTCTATTGTGAGGAAGACCCCTGCGACAACAATGAAGATCCCTATTCTTTCCGCATCACTGTGGTATTGCCTTGCTGGCCAAAAAGGCTGCGGGACACCACCTTCCGGAACCTGGTTGAAAAAACGATACAGACGGAATTTCCCGCACACCTTCATACGCGTATTGTTTGGGTGGGACTTTTGGAGATGCAGCGCTTTGAAAAATTGTATTACGAATGGCTCCGGGAAATGGCCCTGACAGAAATGCCGGGATACGAAAAAGTAAATCCGCTGGTAGACGTGCTCAATACACTGAGGCCCTGTGGTATTTGTGATGAAGACTGCGCATAGAAAGATTTTAAGAACAGAAAAGATAATTCTTTGAACGATCCTTCATGAAGCATTTGATCAATCGTCTGCGGTTTGAGCTGAATTGCAGCGGCGAAGAACAGGC
>JBJMLU010000085.1:0-8159 GCA_045805145.1 Flavisolibacter sp.
CGCGGTGCTTCAGGAACAATTCTTCTTACGGTTTCATGAATCAGGCTGACAGCACAAGCGCCGGCCAATCCACCTCCCAATGCGGTCATTGTCTTCATTTGAAATTTTTAGTGATTACAGAAAATTCAATGCCAGATGATCAACAAGTCTGATCGGACAAAGTTTGCAGGCATCAACTGGAAAGTCCGGAATTCCCGGCGGGAGGAAACCAGTCCCCGTATCATTTTGACTTAAAAGTTCAAAAATGAAAAAAAAATTATACCAACTCAACGCAGCACGACAGTTCCCAGTTTTTTGGAGAGTTCCATCTCCATTTGTTTGAGGTGCTGGTGAGTCAGGAAGAGGGTTGCTTGTTGCGAAGGAATCGCTTTTTCAAGGTCGGCCTGGTTTTGCAACAACAGTCGTTTGATCTTGCGAAGTTTCAGATAGCTTACAGCTGATTCCACTTCTTCCAGCGTCTTATCACGACCCATCTTCAGGTAGCTCATTAAAACATTTTCATTCTCTTTCTTGAGGGTTTGCAAAAAGCTCTTGTAATCCTGCTCGAAAAGTGATTTCTGGTATCCTGTAGACTGGCTAAGCTCTCTTTTCCAGTGTTCACTTTCTTCATAGGGAAAATGAAGCAGGGAAACTGCCAGCGTACTGAGTTCAGGGTCCTGGTGATAGATAAAGAAATTTTTGTCGGGAGCATGTTGCCTGGTCAGCTGCTGTTTGTATTCGTCCAGCAGTTTGATAACAGCTTTATTGTCGATGAGGTCCTCTTCAGGTAATTCGGACAAAACATGTTCAGCAATCAGTTCATTGCCATTCCATTTTCTTGTTCCAAATTCCAATAGGATGCGGGCAATTTCCCTCTCCTGCAGGTCATCGCGAAACAGGAGGGAAAAAGTCTGGTCGTCAAAATTATTTTCTTCAGCCTTCCTTACATTTTCTTCAATCACCTTTGCTTCTTCGAAAGGCAATTTTTTTTCCTGTAATGAAATCCTGTTCCGGATGAATTTATTGACCAGGCTCGTAAAACCATTTTCATCTATGTGCAGCAATTGTGCGCATTGTCGTATGTAATCCTGCTGACGTGTAAAATCTTCTGTCTTGTCAATTTTCGAAATCGTTTCGGCGATCTGGTTCACCAGTTCCGATTTTTTTTGCGCGTCCTCACCTGCATCCTTAAGCGAAACTTCGAGTTGAAAAAGAATAAAATCCTTTTTGTTTAACTCAATGAAATTCCGGAAACCATTTGCACCCACTTTGCGTACATAGCTGTCCGGATCTTCCTTGTCTGGAATGAGAACCAGCTTCACATTCAGGCTTTCTTCCAGCGCCATGTCCAGCCCGCGCAGTGCTGCCTTTACACCAGCCGCATCTCCATCATAAATGATGGTGAGGTTCTTTGTATATTTTTTGATCAGCCTTAGCTGGTCTTGCGTGAGTGAGGTTCCACCGCTGGCCACTACGTTCTCCATTCCTGCCTGATGCAAGGAAATGACATCGGTATATCCTTCAACCAACAGGCATTCGTCGGCCTTATCTATCGCCTGGCGGGCAAAATAGGTACCGTAAAGCAATTTGCTTTTTACATAGAGCTCGTTCTCGGGAGTGTTGATATATTTTGGTGCCTTGTCGTTGTTCTTGATCAGTCTTGCCCCAAAGCCAATCACCTTGCCACTATTGTTGTGGACTGGAAAGATGATCCGGTCGCGATACGTGTCGATGAGTTGCTCGTTGCGGTTCACCACCAGGCCAGCTTTCTGCAGCAGTTCGGCATTGTATTGTTGCGACAGGGCGGATCGTGCGAGTGAATCTTTGTGGTCCGCAGCATATCCGAGTCCGAATTTCCGGATGACCACTTCAGAAAAACCTCTTTGTTTCAGATAGCTCAGTCCGATGTTTTGTCCTTCCTCGGATTCAAAAAGATTTTTGGAATAAAATTGTTGTGCAAACTGGTTGATGATATAGAGGCTTTCGGCTGATTGCTGCTGGAGTTTTTTTTCGGGTGACACCTCTGTTTCCTCAATCTCCACATTGTATTTGTTGGCCAGCCATCGAAGCGCTTCTGCGTAAGAAAGCTTTTCATGTTCCATTAAAAAGGAAATGGTATTGCCACTTTTTCCGCAGCCAAAACATTTGAAGATTTCCTTTGATGGAGAAACGGTAAAGGAAGGCGTCTTTTCATTGTGAAAAGGGCAAAGCCCCAGGTAGTTGGCTCCCCTTTTCTTTAATCGCACAAAGCCGCCGACTACTTCAAGAATATCGATGCGCGACAGAATTTGCTGTATGGTGTTTTGTGAGATCAACAGTCAAATATATAGGAATAGTTGATAGTTGGCGGTTGGTAGCTTGTAGAAGAGGATAATAATGGCGCGGAAGATAGGATGTAGCGATTTTCGCTGATATCGTTTTTTCTTAAAGTCCTTCGAAAGTCAATAATTAGCAGCGGCAGAGCCTTAAATAATTTAAGGGTTTCGTGTGAGAAAAATCTTGGATTTTTTGCCTAAAGAGTTTTAAATTTAGACTAACATCCAAACCCGGGGAAAATTGAAGAAACATCATTAAATAACCTTAAATTTCTTCCCATGGTTCAGACCGACATCTCACAGCTCTCAACAGAATGCCAGGAATGGCGCCAAATCCTCCGCAATTACCGAGACGAATTACAAGAATCAAAAAAATTACTTCAGCAAACCTGCCAGCAAGAATTAAAAAAAGACCAGCTCCAGGACGTAGAACACTTCGACAATCAATTTCACATCCAGCTCATTAACATTCACGATCTAAAACAATTCATCAAGTCCCACGAAAGAAAATTGGAATTAGAATCTTCTTCAGGAGAAAGTTTAAGTGAAGAAACTTATACCGAACACGAAGAACTTTTAGACCAGTTCCTGAATTTGGAAAATACACTTCAGGAACTGCGAAACGAATTCAAAAACTTCATTAGCGCCATCAGCTGCTAATGTTTTTTTTTATAGGGATCTCTCAGGCATGCACATGCATGTTGTCAATTATTTGCTCAATCTAAAACTTGTTATATGGCGGAGTTTGATACCTCACATGTAAAAAACATTGTTTTGCTTGGCCACGCGGGCTCGGGCAAAACAACCTTAGCGGAATGTATGTTGTATGAAGCAGGACTGATCAACCGCAAGGGTTCAGTGTATGAAAACAATACAGTAGGCGACTATCATGATCTGGAAAGGGAAAGAGGCAATTCTATTTTTTCCAAACTAATGCATAGCAAGTGGCGTGGATACAAAATCAACATTCTGGATACTCCGGGCTACGACGATTTTGTGGGTGAAGTACTTTCTGCTCTTCGCGTAGCCGATGCAGGAATTATGTTGCTCAATGGTGCCATGGGCGTGGAAGTAGGTACAGACGTGATCTGGGAATACACAGATACATTCAGGACACCAATGATTTTTGCTGTGAATAAACTCGATCATGACAAGGCAGATTTTCAAAAGACCGTACAGCAGGCCAAAGAACATTTTGGAAATAAAATCACGGTTGTGCAGTATCCCCGCCAGGAAGGTGCCGGCTTCCACGAGATCATTGATGTATTGCGCATGACCATGTATAAATTCAAAGACACAGGTGGCAAACCCGAAAAGCTTTCGATCCCGGAAGAAGAAAGAGAAAAAGCAGAACAGCTCCATCGTGAATTGGTGGAAGCCATTGCCAGCAATGATGAAAACCTGATGGAAAAATATTTCGACAAAGGTGAGCTCGACGAGGATGAAATGAAAGAAGGACTCAAAAAAGCAATGGTCAATCACGACATATTTCCTTTGTTCTGTTTGTCGGCCGAAAGAAATATGGGCAGCGGAAGGCTAATGGGATTCATCGATAATGTTTGTCCCAGCGCCAATGAAATGCCGGCACAGAAGACAAAGGCCGGAGAGTCGCTTCCCTGCGATGCCAATGGTCCTGCCTGCATTTTTATTTATAAAACCATTTCTGAACCGCACGTGGGGGACCTTTCTTTCTTCAAAGTATTTTCCGGAACCATCAGAACCGGAATGGAACTCGTCAACGAATCAAATGGTGTCGTAGAAAAGATCAACCAGCTCTTTCTGATGGAAGGCAATAAACGCCTTCCTGTAAATGAGCTTGTTGCCGGTGATATCGGCGCTACGCTTAAATTGAGGAACACCCATGTAAATAACACCCTTCACGTAAAGGGCAGAAATTATGAATTGCCCTCCATCGAATTTCCCTCATCTAACATGACCATTGCGATCGAACCCGTAAATAAAGGTGAAGAAGAAAAAATGGCCCAGGCACTCCATCAATTGAAAGAAGAAGATCCAACTTTGATTGTGGAAGTATCACAGGAACTCAAACAAACCCTTATCCATTGCCAGGGCGACATGCATTTAGCCGTAGCCAAATGGAAAATTGAAAATCTTCATAAAGTACCAGTCAAATTTCTGAAGCCAAGAATCCCCTACCGCGAAACAATCAGAAGGATGGCTGACGCCAATTATCGTCACAAAAAGCAGTCAGGAGGAGCCGGCCAGTTTGGAGAAGTGTATATGCGCATTGAACCATTTTACGAGGGCATGCCTGAACCTCAGGGCCTGAGTGTTCGGGGACGGGAAGTTTTTAACCTGGACTGGGGTGGCAAGCTGGTATTTTATAATTGCATTGTAGGAGGTGCCATTGACACCCGTTTTCTACCCTCCATTCTCAAAGGTGTGATGGAGAAAATGCATGAAGGTCCTCTTACTGGTTCCTATGTGAGAGACGTAAGGGTATCGGTTTACGATGGTAAGATGCACCCGGTTGACTCCAATGATATTTCTTTTAAGATAGCTGGCCTTCAGGCCTTCCGCCAGGCCTTCCAGCAAGCCGATCCCCAGGTGCTTGAACCGGTGTACCAGGTAGAAGTACTGTGCCCCGAAGACCTCACAGGTAGTGTGATGGGAGATTTGCAAAGTCGCCGTGGCATCGTGGAAGGGATGGATACAGAAAGTCATTTTCAAAAAATTATTGCAAAGGTTCCCCTCGCGGAGATGCATGATTTCTCTTCATCCCTGCGTTCAATTAGTCAGGGAAGGGCAAAGTTTAAGATGAAATTCGACAGCTACCAGCCCATGTCTTACGATATGCAGCGCAAGCTCACAGAAGAATATAATCGTTCGTCTGCGGAAATTGTGGCCTAGTTAGCAAGTGTTTGAAAATACCCGGCTTATCGCCCCAATCTGGGGAAAGTAGGCCGGGTATTTTTGTGTGAAATGAATTTTAAAAAGGCGGGGTACTAGGAATTTTCAAATTTTATTTATTAATTTGATAGCCTTAAGTTACCATTTAATAAAATCTACTCCTATGCATGCCTACTTCCGTAATCATCAACTGTACCTTGCAGAAAGATCAGAATGGCTGGACCGCCATGTGATCAAGACCAGCAAAAGAGCTTTAATGAAGATTGAAAGCTGGAAATTAATTGCACAATCCGGCGACCAGGACAATCAGCTCAGACTGGTTGAAAAGCTGGTAAAAGAATCACTGCTTACAGCAATTCCAAACAAAACGGTACTTCACAAAGAAGGTTTTTATTTATCCAATCTTGATAATTGAGTAGATGATTGTCTGATTAGCACCAATCTATGTTCAGGGCTTGACATTTTTATTTATTCATTTTATCTTTTCACACTTTTTCCTTCCGTACCAGCGTGCTAACCTTGCTGCTTGGTCTTTATCAGACAAGTCTCACCACAAAATTTTTATTATGGGTGAACTTCTATTTTTTAGGGAATTCCGTAATAAGAATCAATTCAAAATTGATTATCCTTATTATGGTCTATTTGGTTCGGCTGATATAACTGTACTTCAGAAGGAAGAACAAACTCTTTATGAGTGCAGGTTATTGAACGGCAGCATCGTTTGTCTTCGCAAACAGCCAGTGGTCAACAGATGGATTGACGCAGGTGTAAATGGAGAAACCCCTCTTTCCATTACCATTGGAGAAGCCATCGACGACTTTCTTAAAAAGAATATTTCCTGAACCGGCATAAAAAAAAGGAATCGCAAGATTCCTTTTTTTTATTAAGCTTTTGATAATTAGACGCTTGCCATTCTTGTTTTCCTTTTTGCAAGAACAGGCGCCTCCACTTCGATTTCTGATAACAGTGTTTTCTTGAAATAAACTGCATGCCACACATGATCAAGTGATACTTGTTCGGCACTTTCAAAATCAGCTTGAACGAGTTTATTCCAGCTGCCTTCGCGATTCAGATCCGTTGTGATTTTTGAAGTCAGCTTGGGATAAGCGATCCATAATTTGGAATCCTCTTTTAAGGCAGGCATGATGTCCTGCAAAATCCCATTCAACTGGCTTTCACTTACCGCGAATACTAAAGCGAAATCGATTCTTCTGGAACGTAACAGGGGAGTGAGGTTTTTTGCGAATGATAGTTTACTGAATTGCTTCTCAATTGAAGAAGGTAAGCCCTGAATTAAAATGTTTTTTTCGTTTTTTAATTGGAGCTTTTCTAAAATTGTTTGAGACATACTGTTTTTCGTGTTTTAAAGTTCTTGTGAAAGAAGTTAGAAGGGACGTTTCGCATAAACAGACGAGCAAAGGTACAAAAAACAAGCCTGGCATCCAAGGTTTTATGAAAGAAAAATCCCGCTAATCTAAAACTAGCGGGATTTTCAGGTTAAAACCTAAACAAAATTTTCCTTATTTCATTGGTTTATAGTATTTTAAAGCCTCAGGCATCCAGTCCTTAATTTGCTGAATCCTTCTTTCATCGGAGGGGTGATCGCTCAGGATTTCAGGGGGTTTCTGGCCACCTGACTGTGCCATCCTCGTCCAGAAAGGAATTGCCTCCTGCGGATTATACCCTGCCAGAGCAGCCCAAATCAGCCCGTAATGGTCGGCTTCTGATTCGTCTTTGCGGGAAAAAGGAAGGGTACCGAACACGGTTGAACCAACACCATAAGCCTGCATGAATAATCCCTGTGTCTCCGCTGGTTTTTGAGACAATGCCACTGATAAGGCAGCACCTCCCAATTCCTGCAACAAACCCTGGCTCATTCTTTCGTTTCCATGTTGCAGCACGGCATGGGTAATTTCATGTCCAAGTACGATGGCAAGAGCGGCTTCATTTTGCGTATAAGGAAGAAGTCCGCTGTACACCACTATCTTTCCTCCCGGCATACACCAGGCATTGGCCTCCTTGTTTTCTACAAGATTATATTCCCACTGGTATCCCTGCAGCTGATTCTTCAAGCCCTTCGATGCAAAATACTGGGTCACGGCCGAAGCCAAACGCTGCCCTACCCTACGGACCATTTCCGCATCACGGTCGGCTGAAGGACTGACCACTTTGTTTTGGGAAAGGAACTGTTGGTATTGTTGTGTTGCCATGGATTGCAGCTCCGATTCGGGTACCAATTTTAGCTGGTTTCTGCCGGTAATTGAATTTTTAGAACAGGCTACCAATAAGGTCGAGGCCAGAAAAAAGCTTGTTATTTTCCTTACCATTTGAACATATTTTCCAAAAGGAATTCAATGATTATACCAAATCGCAGAAAGCGGGCTCTTGAAGGCGACCTTTATGTTATGAAAAACCTATTTACGGTTTTTCCGGCGCTTGTCCCTATGTTTCAGGATGGCCACTTTGCTTTCACTACCCTTAATCAGGCGGGAAATATTCTTTTGATGGGTAAGCAACACCAGCAAGGCAACGGTGATGGCAAAAACACGGTAAAGTTTTTCTGGTTCATTAAAAATGACCAGGATAAAAACGGGGAAGGCAACACTGGCAAGAATGGAACTGAGTGAGACCCACCTGGTTAAATAAAGAACCAGGATAAAAACACCAACACAACAAAGGGCTACATTGGGCTGAATCCCCAGGACCATTCCAAATAAAGTGGCTACGCCCTTTCCTCCACGAAAGTCTGCCCATATGGGAAAAATGTGCCCTAATACAGCCGCCAGACCAAGGCCCAGCTGCATGTTTACGAGGTACAAATCACTTTCAAATGAATAAGGAAGGAAGAAGACTAGTTTTACAGCAATGATTGCCTTCAGCATATCGGCGATCATAACCACAGTACCCCATTTGGAACCGAGGACCCGGTAGGTATTGGTTGCACCTGCATTGCCACTACCATAGTCACGAATATCAATGTCGAAGAAGAATCTA
>JBJMLU010000086.1:0-8110 GCA_045805145.1 Flavisolibacter sp.
ACGGTATGCAAAAGACTTTTGGCAAATTCCCATTTGTCGGGACTGATCACTTCTTTAAAATCTACAGATCCTGGTTTTTGAAGAAGGTTTCTCAACACCTGCACTACCATGTCCGAATCATCATCCCAGTTCATAAAATTTTCTTCCAGGTGACTGATAAAAACTTCGTCATGCAACATCAGCTCATTGAGCAGGTACTCAAGAATTTCTTTTTCTTCCTTGCTCTTTCGTTCATTGCTCTGGATGTAAGCTTTGTAGAGAGCGGAGTCAATGAGCTGAACATAAATTTTACGAACCAGCTCACGATCGATCATCAGGTCGGGTTTGAGACGGCTGATTTCAGATTGAAAGGATGAATCTTCCTTGATCTTCCATAAAAGCTCATTGCCCGCTATCTTGGTATTGACATGAAGGTCTTCCTCGGTAGGAAGATGTTTGCTGCTTCTGACAAAGGCGTCGCGTTCTGCATATCCTGCTGTTTCTGTCAGAAAAAAACCAATGTACAGCAGCAAATCCTTTGATTGGTCAAAATGGCGTTGTAATAGTTTCACCGGCTCTCCTGGCTTCACAGCTTGTTCCAGGGTGCTCAAGGTATAAATCGTCTGCATCACTTTTACCCGTATATTCCTTCTGCTAATCATCTAAGAACTATTTGAGCCGGCGAAGATAGGAACGATCACTAAAAAAGAAGAATCAGTTTTTATGGCATGCGGAATTACAGATCCAACGATTACAGCCTTTATGATTTCGTCTTAATGATGGTGATCAACTTTTCTGAGTTTATTCGACGCGCTGTCTTTTTTTCCTGAAACATAAGTATCTGTGTTGATGCCAGTTGCTTCGGCTCCTGTGGGCGTTGATTTCTGTCCGTTCTTCCATTCATAATTTTTCCGGTTGTCGAGCGGAGCAGTGGATTGGGATGTAGTTTTTTTTGTACTAGTATGCACCTGTTTTTTCTGAGTGGATTTTTTTTGTGTGCTCTGCGCAGAAGCAGCAGCGGACAAACAAAGAGCAAGAGCTGTTGAAAAGATGATCTGTTTCATACTTCGTTTTTCTAATCCTTTACAAATGCACTGCCAATTTGCTAACGAATGAGTGCAGCTGTGCCCTTCATCTGCCGATGTTCTTTTGTATCCCGGTCGGTAAAAGATAGGAACCATACATAAACACCCGACTCTTGCGGACTCCCTTTGAACGTTCCGTCCCATCCATTTTTCCAGTTATTGGTTTGGAACACCAGCATGCCCCATCGGTTGAATACGCGGAATACAAGATTGTCTGCTTTCACGGCATTGAGTGGGTAAAGAAAATCATTCAGGCCGTCATTATTGGGAGTGAAGGCACTGGGCACAGCCAGAAGGCAGCTTGCATAAATCTTGATTGTTTTCTGAACAGTGTTCACACAGCCGATGCTATCGGTAACCGTGCAGCGAACGATAAAGGAAGTTGTTCGCGATGGCCCTCCATAAATATGAGTAGGCGAGGTTTGTTGAGCGCTCCCTCCATCTCCAAACGACCAGCTGTACTGAATGCCAATACCAGTAGCATTGCCAGTGAACTGAACCGGCTCATTGGGACAGTTATCATCATAAGAAGTAAAGTCGGCCTGCAGATAGTTGCCCAGTAAAATGGTTTGTACACTCGTATCCCGGCAAAGGCTGTTACTGACGATCAGCTGAATTTTTTTCTGACTGAATACATGGTAGAATACTTCAGGGTTTTGGAGGGTGCTGGTCTGTCCTTCATCCAGATTCCATTGCCATGAGGTAATGCCACCTTTTCCGGGTTGTGTAAACCGCACGGTGTCGGTAGCACACCCATAAAGTTTCTGATAACTGAAAGCCGCATTCACTGTATCAACGGTAGTAAAGGAAAGTGAGGACCCGGGAGGCGTCTGCTGACCGCATTCATCAAGAATCGTATTTCCATCTGATCCTACCTTCAGCGAAAGTGTAAAATTTCCCGCAGTCTGTATGGGTTGGGCAAGGGTGATTAAAATTTCTTTTGATGATGTAAGAGAGCCGCTGCAATTACCGCGCGCTCCTGCAGCCGTAATGGCTGCTGGTCCTGTGATCAAAAAATCGCTTCCATCTGCGGCGACCGTGGAGCAGAGCATAGGTTTGCGGAAGATCAATCGTAAAGTAGAAGGACTGCATCGAATAGCTTCCATGCTGTCCATGGGTGTGGGCTGAAGCGGAAAGACTGTAAAGCTCACCTGGTCGATAAGTGGAATTGGATTGTCACAATAATCCAGGACCGTATTGCCATCAGTGCCCTGTTTTACATGAAGCGAATAATTTCCGGGAGCCAGGAAGGAGGCGAGATGCAGTTCAACGGAGTCAGCATCAAAGCCGGTTGAACAACCAATAGCAAGGGCGTTGGCCACAGAAATATTTCCGGGACTGATAAAGAAATCAGACCCATTGGCAGTTATTGAACTGCATTTCATCTTTTTATTGAGCTTCACTCGAACAACATCTCCTCCGCAGCTTGCATCGGCCGATTTCATCCTGGGCGCCGTGGAGTCGGTGATCACTGCAGTTCCTCCGCCAAAAGAAAGGTCATAGCCTGCCTGGGTTTGTGTAAAATGGCTGACCAGCAAAAGATATTCATGTCCCTGAACCAGGGTAGGCATCTTGCTCCAGAGGGGCCGGCCATATCCGTCGCAGATATTGAGTTGGTTTCCGGCAGATGAAGCACCTGTTTCTCCACCCTCACCACTCCAGTTGGAGCCCACCACCATGTTCACGTCCGAATACAGATCGTCAGGATTGCGGTTTGTTACATCGAATAAAGACCAGTCATAGTCCTCTGAATTGGTGTGAGGACTGATCTTGAATGCCAGGGTGCCGGATTGAAAGCAGGTGAACTTGTACCAAAATGGATTGACATCGCGAAGCGTAGCGGTGCAGGTGGGAGAGGGAACTCTTTTGCCTCCGCAGATGGGAACACTGTTTTGGCTAAAGACGCTGGTGCCGCAAACAGGAAAAGCCGTGGAAGGATTCTGTCCGGGAGCCGTGCAGGTTTGTGCAGCCAGGATGGTGGCGCAACAAAGGCTTATCAGGGACAGAATGAATTTCATAAACCGGTAGTTGGATGGGGCTTTGATCTTGAGCTACAAAATATTCAAAATGCTGCAGAGAAGCGGATAATTTAATGCTAAAATGAAATCCTCCTGAATAAAAAAGGGCAGATGATCCGGACGATTCATCAAAAAATCTGACAAAAGAACCATAGTGCACCATGAAAAGGAGTCCATAATCCCCTGAAACTGTAATTTTTTCACTTTCTCGTCGGATGGCACACAATTCGCCTACCTTTGCCGTCCCCCAAAAAGGGAGCTTGCCTGAAAAATTTTCATTAAAACCAAAAATTCATAAACGTATGGCTAACAAAGTACATGTTACCCCTCTACACGACAGAGTGATCGTAAAACCGGCTGCAGCAGAAGAAAAAACTGCCGGCGGAATCATTATCCCCGATACCGCTAAAGAAAAGCCCCAGCGTGGTGTGGTTATCGCAGCAGGACCCGGCAAAAAAGACGAACCTGTTACAGTAAAAGAAGGCGATACCGTGTTGTACGGAAAATATTCCGGAAGCGAGATCTCTATTGAAGGTCAGGACTATCTGATCATGAGGGAGAGCGACATCCTGGCGATTGTATAAAACAATTGGCCTCTGCTAAGGACCTGATCCCTTTAACCTATTTGTAAATTATTAAAACAAACATAGTTATGGCAAAACAACTGTTTTTCGAAACTGATGCCCGTAATAAGATGAAAAGAGGCGTGGACATTCTGGCCAACGCCGTTAAAGTAACGCTGGGTCCTAAAGGACGCAACGTTGTCATTGAAAAGAAATTTGGTGCTCCTTCGGTAACCAAGGACGGAGTGACTGTAGCTAAAGAAATCGAACTGGAAGACGCCATTGAGAACATGGGCGCCCAGATGGTAAAAGAAGTAGCTTCTAAAACAGCTGATGTTGCCGGTGATGGTACCACCACTGCAACTGTTCTTGCTCAATCCATCATCACAGAAGGACTGAAGAACGTAGCTGCAGGTGCCAATCCCATGGACCTGAAACGTGGTATTGATAAAGCCGTGAAAGCGGTTGTTGAAAACCTCAAGAAACAATCTCAGACTGTAGGCAACGACAATAAAAAAATTGAGCAGGTAGCAACCATCTCTGCCAACAATGACAGCGAGATTGGTAAGTTGATTGCCGAAGCCATGGAAAAAGTTTCTAAAGATGGTGTGATCACCATTGAAGAAGCCAAAGGAATTGAAACTACCGTGGATGTAGTAGAAGGTATGCAGTTCGATCGCGGATACATTTCTCCTTATTTCGTGACCAACAGCGAAAAAATGGAAGCCGAACTGGATAATCCTTTTATCCTGATCTATGATAAAAAGGTCAGCACCATGAAGGACATCCTGCACATCCTCGAAAAAGTGGCCCAACAAGGTGCTCCTCTGCTGATCATCGCTGAAGACCTCGAAGGCGAAGCACTGGCTACTCTTGTAGTGAACAAGCTGCGGGGTACACTGCGTGTGGCTGCTGTAAAAGCTCCAGGCTTTGGTGACCGCAGAAAAGAAATGCTGCAAGACATTGCCATCCTGACAAAAGGTATCGTGATCTCGGAAGAGCAAGGTTACAAATTGGAGAATGCCGATCTGAGCTACCTTGGTAAAGCAGAAAGAGTGGTGATCGACAAGGATAATACAACTGTTGTTGGTGGTAAGGGCGAAAAAGCAGGAATCACTGCAAGGATCAACCAGATCAAATCCCAAATCGAGAATACTACCTCTGACTACGACCGAGAAAAATTACAGGAGCGTTTGGCCAAGCTCAGTGGCGGTGTAGCCGTACTGAATGTAGGCGCTGCTACAGAACTGGAAATGAAAGAAAAGAAAGACCGGGTGGATGATGCCCTGCATGCAACACGCGCTGCTGTAGAAGAAGGTATTGTTCCTGGTGGTGGTGTAGCCTATGTTCGCGCTATCGAAGCCCTGGGTAATATCAAAACCCTGAATGTTGATGAAGCAACCGGTGTTCAGATCGTTCGTCGTTCACTGGAAGAACCCATTCGCCAGATCGTAGAAAACTGCGGTATCGAAGGAAGCGTAGTGGTAAACAAAGTGAAAGAAGGCAAAGGCGATTATGGATTCAATGCCAGAACAGAAGAATACGAGAACCTCATTGCAGCTGGTGTCATTGACCCAACCAAGGTTTGCCGTATTGCATTGGAGAATGCTTCTTCCATTGCCGGAATGTTGCTGACTACCGAATGCGTTGTGGCTGATAAACCCGAACCCAAGGCTGCTGCAGCTCCTGCAGGAATGCCAGGCGGAATGGGTGGTATGGATTATTAATACCGGATGGCCGGATCTCCAGACTGGTGTCGGGAAGACCGGAATCAAAATAAAAATTAAAAAGCCTTGTCTGCGGATGAGGCTTTTTAATTTACCTGAGTGCTGTATTTTTGGACGCGAAAAAAACACCACGGCACTTTTTTTATGAAGTATAGAATTTTGCTTCTCAGCGTATTGCTAAGCTTGACTTCCATTTTTACTAAGGCACAGGAAATAAGAACCAGGTCTCAGAAAAAAGCAAAAAAGGGAATCATTTATTTTGCCGGAGGCACCCAAAGGATCTGGTACACCAATAGCGATATTCACGTTCACCGCACTACACCCAACCCGCCATTTGATTTTACCCTGTACAACGTAAAAGCAAAAGATGAAGGAGGTTTCAAGTGGAAAACAGCTCCCCAGTTTTCGTACACCGTCGGCTATTATTTTAAAAAGAAAAATTTTGGCCTCGAGTATCATTACGACCATATCAAATATTTTGTGACCCAGAACCAGGTGGTGCACATGAACGGTTCGATCAATGGAACGAAGTACAACCAGGACACGACCCTGGTGCCTGAATTTTTTAAAATGGAACATTCAGACGGAGCCAATTATGCGATGGTCAATTTTGTCAAATGGTTTCCGCTTACTATGAGCAGGGACAATAATTTTGGCATTCAGGTCCTGGCCAAGGCTGGTGTAGGAGTGGTGAATCCAAAAACAAACACCACCATCATGGGCGTCCACCGCGATGACCGGTACCACATCTCCGGTTTTGTAACCGGCGTAGAGGCAGGTTTGCGTTTCAACTTCTTCAAAACAATTATTGCTACTGCCAGCTACAAAGGAACCTATGCCAACTATAATGATTTTCTGATAGCAGGAGGGAAGGGAAGCCAGAAATGGTTTGCCGGCCAGTTCAATTACATGATTGGGGCGCAGTTCCCTTTGTAAAAATTTTCTAAAATTTTTGGATTTCTGAATCGGAATATGTTGTAACTTGAATTCAACCTACACTGTTTCCTAAGTAAACATCCCTTTTGGCCCTGTTATTGCTCCAATCCTTCTCCCTTTGGACATATATCTTTTATTTCACTTTAAAACCAACGGTTATGCTAATCAAGATGTTCCGGTGGCTGAAAAGCAAATTCAGTGGCAGAAAGAATAAAGGTGAGTTTGGTGCAGATAATCCTTTTCTGATCCTTTAATGGTTTCTATTTTCTGTGTTTCATTACTTCATAGTGCTGCGACCGGTCATTGTATCGGTAAGTAATTGTTGTGCGTTATCAGATACAACAGCTTTTTCGTAATCTTCTCCGGCAAATTCTTTTACTGTGTCCAGACTTTCAAACAACATCATTGTTGCGGACCCCACTTCATCTTTATTTATTCTTTTCACCTGTTCAATCCCCTTGTAGCCGTTGATGCTTCTGCTTATTATTTGTGCAAAGATTTCATTCAGCAAAAGATCCTGGTAAGCCATTTGATTTTCGGAATCGTCCATCCTTGCCATATTCTGCAGATCATCAAAAAAATTTGTTTTAAAATAGGAAGTTTGAAAACGAGTTATCTATATTCGTATCACCATTTAAGCTTAGGTCAAGAAATCCTTTTCTTACCTTTCCTGTTAATCTTTCCGGAGAAGAACCTGGTATCCTGGCCGGGAAGTATGTTCCGATAAATTCGGAGTATTCGGGTTGAAGCCAACAGCTATTCGAAAATTTTTTTAAGCCCTCCCCGGAGGGCTTTCCTATTGCAAATTTTTTGGATGAAAAGATTTCGTGGTGACGTTTATAATTCGACGAGGTTTGTTTCAATCGAAGATCAGAGGTATTGACTAAGAAATTTGCAAGCACTGATCACAATTCATTGCTTGGTTTTTTCATACATGTTCGCGGTAATCAATCCTTACATATCGCGCTCGCAACCCTTCGCTCACGGCTCTCAGCTCTTCTCGTCAAAGCATTACCGCGAAATCTCCTCGTCCAAAAATCTGCGATTCCTTTGGAAATAAAAATAAAACGGCACACCGAGGGCAGTGATCAGAAGACCGAAAACGGAATTCATGAGCGGGGTTTTACCAAGCAGGTAGTTGTGTATGTCATTATACAGAGTGAATCCGAGATAGAGTATATTAAATAATAGAACGACCAATGGCATCAGCGGATAAAGTTTGATACGGTAGGGACGTGGTGCATCGGGCATTCTTTTGCGCAGGATGAATATGCCTGCAATGACCATCAGGTTGATGGACCAGACAATGAACACCGACATATCGGCCAACATGAAAAAAGATCCACTCAATACAAAAAGGGCCATCAGTATAAAATGAATCCACAATGCATTGGAGGGTGTTCCGAACCGCGGATGCACTTTTCCTGCCCAACGAAAAAAATGATGTTGGTGCGCCATCGCAAAAGTCATTCGCGGAGGCGCAAGAACATTGGCATTGGTGGTGCCTAAAACACTAAATACAATCAGCAAGGCAATCAGTCCGCCTCCTGCATATCCAAATGCTTTGGCTGCTGCATCGGAAGCAACAAGTTGGGAAGAGGCCATGGTATCAACGGGAAGAATATAGATCATGGCTGCTGTTACAGCGCAATAAACAAGTATGCAGGTGCACAATCCGATGATGAGCGCTTTGGAAATATTTTTCTGTGGGTTTTTCAATTCACCTGCTACATTCACCATAATTCCCCATCCATCATACGATTGGAAGGCACCGGTGCAGGCTTTGAACATGGCGGCTATCA
>JBJMLU010000087.1:0-3775 GCA_045805145.1 Flavisolibacter sp.
AGAATGAGTAGAAATAATAAACTGAACTTTTGGAAACACGTCTTTTAAGTGGGAAATAATATTATGTTGGAGTTTCGGATGCAAATGCTTTTCAATTTCGTCAATAACTATTATACCCTCTATGCTCGTAAAATCAGTAATGGGATTCCAAATCTGTTCTTCGTTGTTCTCATAGTTTTTCAATATTATTTCGTGATTCTGAAATAATAGATTCCACGAAAGAATGTCCAGAATCAGCGTTATTAATGACCTATAGCCGTCTCCTAAAGCACTCAATTCTTGCTTACCCCAAGAGCTCTTAACAAAAATTCCGTTATTTTCCAGCGAAATCTCGTCGTCTAAAGTATCAAGAGCCAAAATCTTTTTTAATTCATTAGCTATTAAACCACTTATTTGTTCTTCTGCACTGTCTGCACCTTTTGGATCATTTTTTTCAGCCGGATTTCTGGCTGCATCAATAAAACGCCTCCAAGCTAGCTCGGGATTTTGCAATGGATAAGTATAATCAAAAAGAGAATAAACCGCATCAGCTGGAAAATATTGGACATAATCTTCAGCACCTTCTGTCCGAAGACCAGGCCCATAAGCAGTGATAAAGATTTTCTCCCAAGGAAAGTCATTAGATTCAACTGCACTGTCATTCTTCTTAGTGGATGTCCTTACTGTTTCGAAAATTGCATCAGCCTTTGTTTTAATATCAGTCCTTATAAGATATTTATCATCACTCGAGTTAGCTAATTCAATACTAATATGGGCCTCTCTTTCACTTTTTGGTTGTGAGCTTTTTCTAATAAAATCACCTGTTAGGTCCCTCAAAAGGGCTCCAGAGCTGGCCTGGTCGCAAACGCCCATTGCAATACTTCTTAAAAGTGAGGACTTACCACTCCCGTTATTGCCGCAGATCAACACGGACTTGCCTATGCTTAATTCTATAGTCGTATCATGATAACGTCGAATATTTTCTAGTCTTATTTTACTGATATACATCGGGATTCAACTTCTAGTTTATAAAATGCTAATGAGATTAAGAAATACAAAAAGTTCAGACATTAAACAAATATATCTAAAAGGAATATAAAATGCATACTGTTAAACCTTTGCTATTCAAGCACCATGCATTAGTTTTTAGAATTCACATTTCGGCGAGAATATAGACCCGGCAGGGCTTGTAAGAGAAGGCTAAATAAATTTGAATAAAACGAAGTAAGTTTTAGAGTACTTCACTCCCGGGGTACAAAGTCCTCTGACTTTGCCGCGGGATTTTTTATTTTGCAGCAATGAAAGACCGACAGCCTTTTCTTATGAATGAGTTTGCGGCCCTTCAAGCTGCAGCCAATGAACAATGGCCTTTAGTTTTTAGGTATTTTGTCTGTGATCATTCGTATGCTCTATGAAAGCTGCATCAATTCTTCCATGGTATCTTTCAAAGCTCCAGACGCTTCATCAAACAATACATCTTTCGCTTTTTTGGAAGCTTTATGATCATTCGACTTTTTAATGGTGGTCCGGATTGGGTCGAGCACTTCAAAAAAACGGGCTATCTGCTTCTCATAGCGAGCATCTGCCTCCATGGTAATGAGCAGATCTTCATACGCATCCAGTATGCTATACAACTCCTTTACGTTTTCTGCGCTATGCCGTCGCGGAATTCGGGCAAATAACTCTTTTAGTTTTTCCTTGAATTCATTCATTTGATCTTTTTCTGGTCCTGCAAATGTAGCAACACTGCAATTTGATGAAACTGTCTCAACCTGACAAGCCGGATATGCCGCCGCATCAATTCAATATCATCTTTCCGGTAATTAAAGATGTCCCTGTAATTTCAGATTGCAGTTAACTAAAAACGGAAATGGAATAGTGCTGGTTCCCGGGTAAGCCCCGTGAAGTATCCGGATCATCCGCTCCAGTTAATTGGGGCGGTATCCGGTGCCACGCAGTTTTTGTACCTGGACCCTTTAAAAATTCGAACGCAGGCCCGGGGGTCAATTCCGAACACAAGTTTCCATCATTTCAAAAGCCTGAGCGTTCAAGTCTATCGTGGCGATATGGAGAGGACTCTATAAAGAAAAGTAAAAAAAAAGCCCCGCAGGCGGGGCTTCAGTATCTATAAAGACAGTTGATCAATACCTGAAAAAGAGTTGATCAATACCTGTTTTTATTGTAGTTGTTGGAGCCACCGTTTCTATCCGAAGTAAAGGGGCTATTGCTGCGCGGCCTGTCTACTTTAGGCTTCGCTTCCGTAACCTTGATGGTCCTGCCATCAACAGTGGTTTCGTTCAGCTCCGAAATGGCTTTCTGTGATGCCACATCGTCTGACATTTCAACAAAACCGAAGCCACGTGACCTGCCGGTTTCCCTGTCATTGATGATCTTTGCTGAAGTTACTTCTCCGAAAGGCGTAAAAAATTGTTTTAAGTCTTCATCGTGTACGTTGAAGCTTAAGTTGGAAACATAAATGTTCATAACTGAAATAAAATAAAAATTAAAAAAGTCTGAGAAAAGCAGAAGTAAAAGAATAACTATGTTGCAGATTGATAAGCAGGATAATTAACAAATACTGATGCGAGGCTCAAATTAACCTGGTGAAGATAAGCAGGGATTTTGAATCATAATGTCAAAACCTTCACAAAGCTTCCCTTTCCCCTATGAATCTGCCCCAAATAAGACTATATTTGTGGGCTCCCGTTTGATGATTAAAGCTGCGCGATCAGCCTTCTTTTCCTTCTGTTTTTCACGGTATGCTTTACTGGTTTAGAACGGACTATACCAAAAGGGACCCCATGATCTGAAGCAAGATGTATCACAGCGGACTTATCACATAAAACTATTTTAAATGAATATTGAAGACATCCAAAAGTTCCTTGACAAGAAAACCGACGCCAAAAATGAATATGTAAAAATTACTTTTAGAAAAAGGCCAGCCATCCAGGGGCTTTTTGTAAGGGAAAACAGGGATTATGCGGAGCTGAAATCAAAGAACTTCTGGCGCATTGTACCTGAGAGCCAGTTTGCTTCTTACCAACAAACAAAAGACATTGGCCTCGCCAAGATCTTCAGCGGGTCAGACTTTTCGAGACTGACGCTTTTCACAGGAAATGTCGAATAGGCCTGTATGAACATCTAATCAATTTTTACAAACGTCAAATTCAATTATGTATAACGCCACCTGGAAAAAATATCTTCCCGTAATCCGCATCCTTTTAAAGTCTGCAGTCAGGGAACCACAAAGCTTGCAACTCAATGTTTCTGACTTTGAAAAAATAGGTCCCCAAAAGAAAACAGGATTCAATTTTGCCTTAAAGTTTACCAAAGGCAGGGTAGATAATCTCGCCACCCTTTCGAACACCGCCAAGGAGCTTGCTGGTGTTTTACTCCAGGAACCACAGATTAACGAACTGCTCCAGTTGCGCGAATACGTCCTGACGATGAATTCAAAGTACGTCCTGGGTATAACGGTGGTCTCCACAATCGACAAAGAACCTGAATCGCTCGAGCTTGCAGAAGCAGCAGAACAGGCCGTAGATTAATGTAGCGGCAATCGCCTGGCAAAGTGTACTATAGCTAAATTAGAAATGTGGTATTGGGCGATCACGTGCGTCTATCCCCGAAGTATTTTTTATTCAATCAATGATGTGCATTTGGACCGCCTTTCTTATTAAGGCTGCTGTATTCTTCACTTCAAATTTTGTAAGCAGGTTTTTCCGGTGTGTATCAACGGTGGTGCTGCCTACAAAAAGTCTGGCCGCAATTTCATTGTTGGTCAGGCCTTCTGCAA
>JBJMLU010000088.1:0-11885 GCA_045805145.1 Flavisolibacter sp.
GCGTTCAATCCGCTGATGAGGTTATTGAAAAATGGCTGGAGCACTTTGTTCTTGATAAAATTCCTTTTTGAGAACACTATGCGGTCACCATCTTTTTTAAGGCCGAAGAAAGGAATGGAAAAGCTGTGCAGCATCAGTAGCTGTTCCGCACTGCCGCTTTCATTTATTTTTGAGAACACTGGCATGTAGATCATCGGCACCTCTGTAATGCCATCGATCAACACTTCTTTTGGAGCAGCGCTTGCTTTAAGCAGGAACCTGTTGGCCTGTTTGCTCGCGAGCTTTTGCGATGAACCGCCACCGCCAATGGTATATTCAAACCTTACAAATGCACGGAACGATAAGTGAATTTTTACGCAACCTATTTTGATAGATACCTGCACTTTCACTTCTCCTTCAATGTATACTTTTACCGGTTGAATACCTGTGCCTTGATTTGGCTTTGAACGATTAAGCACATTGCCCGGCTTGGTCAAATAAACCAGCATCAATCCAAATTCTGCACGCAATGAAATACGAATGGAAGCCTTGATGATGAAGAAATCCACGTATCCCACCAGTTCCGCAATAGCTCCCACCCTGCCCATGATGGCAAAATGGTCAGGGAACATTTTTGCAAGCCCGGTTTGGTTCTCAAATGCAAATGCGCCTTCTAAAATGCCATACACAGTAATGGATGCGCCTACATAAAATATTCCGCCATGAATATAAGCGCCCAATCCTACACGCATGGCAAAGCCTGCCTGGATAATGTTGAGGTG
Organism: Flavisolibacter sp.; assembly: GCA_045805145.1. Taxonomy (GTDB): domain Bacteria; phylum Bacteroidota; class Bacteroidia; order Chitinophagales; family Chitinophagaceae; genus Flavisolibacter. The sequence continues at coordinate 762 of JBJMLU010000088.1, forward strand.
TTCACTTGAATAAGCATCATCAATAAAACCTTTGAACAACGTAAGTGAAGCAGTCCGCGAACGCATGAGGTAAAAACCAAACCAGCCCACAAATGGCGGAACAGTCCTCAATTGCAAAAAGCCTGAACGTGACCAGTCATCGCTGGTGCGTGGAAAGCCAATGTCTGTTTTCCAATCACCATTGGTATAAATATCGATACCGATATTAGGCAGCCTGAAATATGCGCCGCCTGTATCGTGAGATCTCAGTGCATCCGGCAACTGTATTTCGGTAGAATACACGCCGAGGTTCTCAGCAATTTTTTTATAAAGAATATCAATATTGAAACCAGCCAACAAGCCATTCCTAAAACCCAAATGGATACCATACAACACAGGGTCATTAAAAATGAACTGCAGCTCGAGGGGCCATTTCTCTGGAAGCAATGCTTCTGAACCAATGAGCCAGTTGCGTTCAGGATGATAGAATGGAGGAATGCCTTGGCCGCATACTTTGATCTCAGGATTGAACACATTTTTTATTTGCTCGATGCCGTCTTTCACAAACCGCATATTTTCTAATCCATTTATTCCTACACGCTGGCCTACGCCCAGCAGCAATTTGTTATTGAGGGGATTTGGATCTGTTCCTTTGACATAAGACATAAGCCAGGCGATCTGTTCTCCTGGTTTGGCAAAAATTACTGCACTGAAGGTTTTATCTTCCGGCGGAAGGTTTATGCTGAATATTTTTAAGCGTGCATCTAATATCCTTATGAGGAATTGCTCACCGATCTTGCAAAACTCCAGCTTCATGATATCCAGCTTCAGTGCGCCAAATAAGTTCAGGTGAAGTCCGTCTGAACTAGGACCGTCCAGTTTAATCCCTATCGCAAATCCTTTTTTCAGCGTCCAGCCCAGGCAGAATTTTCCTTTCAGTGCTTTCAATGCTCCAAGGTTGCCAAGGGTACCCAAGTCAAAATCAAAAATGAAAGAGAACATGCTGGCAAACCCGCCGATTTCTATATCAGGAACTTCAAATCCGGGGAAGGTGAAGTAGTCGTAGTCGATGTCGATTTCTTTTTGGCTTTTTCTCTTGAGCTTGAATACTTCAAAATGACTGAACCTGATTGGGAAGCTGCTCAGCAAGCCCTTACCGTTGAAGGATATCTTAGGGAATACCAGCAACCGTGAAAAATCAAATTTTATTTCTGGCAGCTTAATTCCATTGAGCGAAAATTTAATACCGATGTTTTGGAACTGCAGGTCATCTACTGAAAAAAGGTCCATCCTTGACCATGCGCCAAGTCCTGCTTTAGCATCGATATCAAAACGGTATTCATTGGTGCCTTCTGAAAAACTGAAAGCAATTTTTGATACAGTGATATTGTCTAGCAAATTGCCGTCGCGGAACTTTATGACCAGACCTGCTTTAGCGGAAAAATTAAATTCATCGTTGCCGGCGCTATTCTTTTGATAGTGCCCATCAAGCATTATCAAATTCGGCTTCATATCGCTGGCAGGGATGTCATGCTCAAGCTTTATTTTATCAAATTCCACATCGTTCTCAAACAAGTTTGGCACCTGCATGAATGCATAGGATTTGAAATTCCGTATTTCTGAATTTTCAAATCGAACCAGCAATTTGGTGAGCAGGAATTTGTATGTGTCTATATCTTTCCTTTCATCTGCAAAATGCTTCGAAACGGTTTTATAATCTTCCGATACAGAGCCATCGGGTTTATTGAGCAAGTCATAATCAATGATTCCATAGAATGAAGTGGACCGAATGGCAACGCTGCCATCTTCAATGCCTGTTTTGTTTACCGGGAATGCAATGTATTGGAAACGCAAGCCGGTTTTGAATTGCAGCCGGTCACCTGGATTTGCGCCTGTAGCATTCGCCTCAAGCACCTGCGATGCTGAAAGTCCTTTAAATATCGGTGGAAGCTGTCCCTGGCCCAGCGGTATATTGAGCACGACAACTCCATTCCACTTTGGATCTATTTTAATTGTATTGTTGAAGTAGGCATAATCCGGAGTATTGGGAAAACTTGATTTGGCAGAAATATTTTCTATAAGCGCTTCATAGTCCGCGGGCTTATATTCTCCAAAATTGCTCCAGCTTTCACGATCGTTCAAAAGATCAATAAAGGAACGTTTGCTGAATTTGAAAATGATGATGGTATTGTCATTTTCTACACCAACTGTAAAAACGTCCAGGTCAATCTTAAACTTTTTCAGTTCAAAAAAAACAATTATTTCTTCCAACTTATCTTTAAGCATGCGTGGAGTCAATGCAAAGAATATGTCTTCCCTGCACAGTGAAAGGTTGAAGTCTGAAGTAGCGGTTACCCCGTTTACAGAAAACTGGAAAGCCAAGTCTGCTTTGTTCTTCACCCTCTCTTTTGCTTTAATCTTATTGACATCTCTCCCATTCACTTCAGGAGCCTTAATAAAATCAAGCTTTCCTGCGTCGCGTTGAAAACCTTGCGGCGTTATGAATCGTTTTGTGTCAACTTCTTTAGGGCTTGTATGCAAAAGTGCCGCCTTTATTTGTTTGATGCGGTATTTTGAAAATGCTTTTTCCAGTTCCAGTAGGTCCATGCGGCCTTTGAAAGTGAATGTGGGAATGAATGGTAATTCTAAATTTTCTATTGTATGAACGGGAATGGCACTGTACGGAACTTCCCTTGTAGCCGATTCGCCGGCTTTTTTTACGTTGTCGAACAGCGGAGATTTTTCACTGTCGGTATGATAATCTGTTTTGTTCACCAGCGTTGTGAACACTGTTTTAGAATTTCCATGCGGCACAAATTCTATGGCGCTGTCATCGTAGCGCACATTTTCCGATTCCCTGAATTCAATTGACATCTTGTTGTCCACCCGTTCTGTACCGGAAAAACCGAGCAGGGTATTTTTGGCTTCATTGTCTATTTGCAATTTTTGGCCGTGCTGCGGAATGAAGAAAAAGTTCCGTGTACTTTTATCGCCTGCAAGCAACTCGGTAAAGCTGAGCCTGGAAACAAAGTTTCCATCTTTAAAGCTGGTCTTTGTTTTTTGCGCAAATTCATTCGGTATGTTGGTGGTTACCGGGGTAGAACGCACTGTTTCCATGAAACTGGAGAAATCATTTTTCTCATTTGCAACAGAACCGTAGGGAAACAGTGTTACTACCAGCTGTGAATCTTTACCATAATCTTCATGGTCAAAGAAATGATAAGAACGAAGTTTCATTTCTCCCTTATCATCCTGCACAAAAGAAATAGTGGGTTGTACCAGTGTTCCGTTCTTTGGCTTGACGGCGGTAAAGCACAATGAACCGAAGTTATTGGCAATGGTGGTTTTTGTGCCGCTGATCTTAGCGAGGTTTGATAATGGAATGACGGCGCTCGTGAAAACAGCCATCGATTCAACTGATGTTGTATTGTGTGCAAGAAAAGTATGCTCTTTACCGCCGGCGACAAGTATATTTAAGTTGCCGTCAATAAATTTAATAGTTGCATTATTGTCGTTCCTGGAAATAGCCACCTGATTATCTGTGCTGCCAAATACCACGGCGTAACTCTGCACTATGCTCGACATGCTCATCACATCAATTACCTGTGCATTGCGTGCACCCGCTTTGGTAAACTCATCCAGCCAAAGTATTTTTCGAATGCCTGCGGCCACCATGCTGGAAAATTCAACCCTCACTTTATCGAAATCAGGTGTATCGGTTTTAAAGAAAAAAACAATGAAATCAAAAGCCGCTAAATCGAAAGCGGTGGCAAGGTCAAACTCAGGTGCGGCAATGCTTGCAGAATACACGGCGAGCTTATTACCTGCGTTGTGGTAGAAATTCTTTAGCGTGGGGTGTTGCGTTAATTTCATGGCTTAAAGATTATGATATCGCCGGGCAGTAGCAGCGGGCTTTGATTTGGATTAGCGTTTTTGTATTTCACGGAACGATACCGGCCGTTGTATAGCCTTAATAAATCAAACTTCCGCGGTAATGAATGTTTTTGGGAAAACTGGGCAAGCGTCGTGGCCAGCATCAGCTCTTCATCTTGCCCGTTCACCTTAATAGTTATGTAAGGCAGAATGAGGTTTCGTGTTCCGAAAGCTGATTTTACTATTGCAGTTTGACCCTCGATATCGCCGCCATCTAAATAGGGATATACTTCCACCGGTTTATTGGTATGAACAAGAAACGCATTGCATTGGATAATGTCTGCATCAGCAGTTGCAAAGCATGGATCGGGGCCGGCTGTTGGTGCACTGTTGTTTCTTTTGAACTGTTCCTGGTAAAGCAGTATGTAATTGGAAGTTTTGGTAGCGCCCGACAATTGAATATCGGCGGTGGAAGCCTGCAGCGATCTATCTTCTGTACTGTTTGTATAATTCGTCGGCATTGTGCCTGAACTGAATTTTATAAAAGGACTCTGTACCACCAAGCCTGCATCGGACCGGAGGATAGAAATATCCACTGTTCCCGTAAGCCGGTAACTCCATTTGTTGCCAGCCTCCGCAATCTTTTCAACTGCATCTACTTTCAATTTCATGTCAGGGCTCACCATTATGAATGAATGAGCCCCTCTTCTTTTTGATCCATATCTTCCAGTGACAGCCTTGTGTGGCTCGGGCAGCAGTTCATTTAATTTTTTGTTGATCTCTGCAGCTGTGGTTTTTGCCCAACTATTGATAGCAGCGGTATTTTCTAATTCGCTTAGCTTTATTATCACATCTGTATGAATGTTCTCAAATTTCTCCGTGAGCGCGTCCTGCGTAGCTGTTCCTTCAAACAGTTTTGGATAATCCAGCTCTATCACGATATTTGAAAACTTTTTTGCATCATAATAAATAATCACGCTGCTATCACCTTCCACATCAATTTTATCGGTGTCTTTTATTTCGAAAGAACGGTCAAGCCGTTCGCGGGGAATAGCCTTATTATCCCATTCATACGTAGCATTGTCCAAACTTTTAAGGTTGGCAAAGTACCCAGTGCCCAAGCCTTTGATCAATACGCGGTGGTATTTGAACTTTGGATTGTAGTTGACAGATCGTTTATTCTTTTTGCCCAGACACGTATAAGGCGGCATCATGAACTCTGCCGTATAGGCCGTTCCTTTTGGAGGCGTTATGTTTACGGCCTGTAGCCGGTACTGCTTTTGTGCATTCAGTGAAAACACCAGGGCTGTACACGCTAGAGACAATATTATTTGCCGGATCTTTTTCATTTGGAACTTACATTGTTTTTAATCTTTTCAAATAATCCCATAAAAATGATTTGATCTGTATAGCTTTTTTGAGTATTTATAATGAAAGATTTTATTGGAAACACTATAGCGGCAGAAATATCAATGGGCATCCAGTTTGATTTTGTATGTAGCTAAATTGGAAATTTTGGATTAAACAGAATGGCGATTATCAAAAAAGATATTGTCCAAAAAAGTAAGTCCTTTTTCCGCTTGGCATGCGATCAGACGCAGGCCGAAAGGGCGGATTATGCACCAAGGTCGGCCGACAAGAGCAAATTGGAAGTGTATCATTTTAACTATGATACATGGTCCAAGCGGCGCGCGACAATTTGGTAGAACAAGTTAATTGTGGTAATCAAAGGAAGGGATACAATATTATGAATATTCACATTCAAAGAATACCGTATTACTACAGTATCTTCATGAGTACTACCTGTAATCTATGCCTGAGATTTCAGCCTGAAAGAAGAAAAGGTTAGCGAAACATCGAGGTAAACAGATAAAATACAAGTCAGAAAAATGATACCCGCGTTTTTACGGAAACGAACAGCAAAACCTAATCAGAGTAACTATCCTAAATAATCAACTTTAATGAAAGTAACCAGAAATCCTTAGCCCACAGTTACATATCACCTTGGTAAGACTTCGGCGATGCTTTTTTGACCCCTTGACATCCTATTTTAAGAACGAGGACAATCACAGTAAAAATTTACATTCCAGCAATCCTCTATCCCCAATAAACTCAGATTTTTGTGGTGATTTTTAGACTTTTTCATTTCCCAAACGTGTAAGTGTGGTAACCTCCTGGGGGATCGACAGTTTGACAAAACAACCGGAATGAAAAAACAGGATCTTCATATTACAGAATCAGAATTGCAAAATGCCCACCGCATTGCTTACCTCATTGTAGGCCATATACGAAAAACCCTTGCTCCCCCGGAACAGCAGGAACTCGACAAATGGGTTGGCTCCTCGGAAAAAAATGTACGCTTCTTTGAAGAGATGACCGACCCCAAAAACCTTCAACAAACCCTCGCGTGGCAGCAACAATTGCAAACGGAAGAAGCACTCCAGCGTGTCCACAAAAAAATTTCGCTGAAGAGCCGGACCAAAAAGACCGTTTTTTCTCTGCAAATTCTTTCCATTGCAGCCGCTATCATTTTGTTGGGTGTGGCAGGCTTTCTTATCCTACAGCAAAATCACACATCTCCCGCAGCTCACCCGACAGCAGCCCTGCCTCCTTCCAGCGATATCGCTCCGGGAAGCTATACCGCAGTACTTACCCTCTCCGGAGGAAAAAAGATTGTATTGGGTCATGCAAACAACGTCCCTCTCGCGATTGAAGGCAATACCGAGATCATTGAGAAAGACAGTCTGCTTTCCTATAATAGTAAACCCAACCTGGGGATCGCAGAAAAAACGGTATTCAATACCCTCACTACGCCTGTTGGCGGCACCTATAGCGCTGTGCTTCCCGACGGCTCCCGTGTTTGGCTCAATGCCTCCAGCTCCCTTACATATCCTACCGCCTTTAGGGAAAACCAACGCGAAGTGACACTCACTGGAGAAGCATATTTCGAAGTGTCGAAAAATCCGAAAAGACCTTTTTTGGTACAAACAGGAACGACCACCATCACGGTGCTGGGAACTCATTTTAATATCAACGGCTATGGCGATGAAAGCGGTATTCGCACCACGCTCCTGGAAGGTTCGGTAAAAGTCCTTTCAAGCCATCATACCGCATTACTGTCCCCGGGAGAAGAAGCTATCTCCAACAACGCCGCCATCGTTGTTCATCAAACAGACACCCGATCTGCCGTCGCATGGAAGGAAGGCATCTTCCAATTTATGGCTACACCCATGCCCACCGTGCTCAAAAACCTGGAAAGGTGGTATGGAATTACTGTTGAAAACAAGGAAGCCAATAACAAACACCTAACGGCAACAATTAGCCGAAATGTTCCGCTTTCGCAAGTACTGCATTTGATGGAAGGCACCGGCGATATTCACTTTACCCTCGAGGGAAAAAAACTAATCGTCCACAACGCACCTTAAACAATCATCCGCAACCTAAAAAAACAATCCTATCCTTTGTAAAACCCATTGCCACCCAAAAAAAAGCCGGAAGTGGTTGCAACACTTCCGGCGAGTTTGGGAAACCTATGTAAGCCTGGTAAGAAACCCAATTCAGTCACCCAAACAATCAAAAGTATGCATTCTGTTGCTCATGGAAAAAGACATTTGTCCTACCGGAGGACGACCCGCGCAAGGCGCGCCTGCAACGTCCTTTTACTTTGCAGTACCCTTCTTGCTTTCTCATTCCCCACATCCGCGCAATCCATCTCCCTTTCCCTGGAGAAAGCCTCTTTAGAAACAGCCATTCACCAAATCCAATCCCAATCTCCCTACCAGTTTGTCTACACCTCTGAAACCATCCAAAAAGCAAAACCAGTATCCCTCCACATAAAAAATGTGACCATCGATACCGCACTGTCCAAGCTGTTCGAGTGGCAACCCCTTTCTTACTCCATCGACAACTACTACATCATGCTGAAAGAAAAGCAGCCAAAGATTTCTTCGGTACCTGCCATGGACATTTCAGGCATCGTCACCGATCCCCAGGGACTGCCCATTGAAGCGGCATCGGTTGTCGTGAAAGGTACCACGCAGGCCACCCAAACAGACCAAAAAGGAAACTTTCATCTTCAGAACCTTAGCCCCGGCATTCATCTGCTGATCACCAGCATCGGATTTCAGGGACAAGAGATATTGGTCAATCATCAAACATTTTTATCCGTCCAACTAGCAGTACTTGTCAGCAAACTGGACGAGTCCATGGTCATTGCCTATGGTACTACTACCAAAAGACTCAGCACAGGAAGCGTTTCCAAACTGAGCGCCGAACAAATTAGCACACAGCCTGTATCCAATCCACTTCAGGCCCTGCAAGGCAGGATCACGGGTCTTTGGATCAGTCAAAGTAGCGGACTTCCCGGATCCTCGATCAATGTGCTCCTTCGCGGACAAAACTCAATCGCACAAGGCAATCAGCCCCTATACATTGTTGACGGCATTCCTTTTATGCTCAATAGTGGTAGTCTCTCTCAAGTGAGCAGCGCCACCATCTCTCAAAGCCCCTTAAACACGATCAATCCCGAGGACATCGCTTCCATCGAAGTTCTCAAAGACGCCGATGCCACAGCTTTGTACGGGTCCCAGGGCGCAAATGGCGTGATTCTCATTACCACAAAAAAAGGAAAGGCCGGTAAAACTACCGTGGGCCTCCATTACTATACCGGACGAGGTGTTGTCAGCCGCCAGGTCCCTCTTCTTCATACCCAAGAGTATCTTCAGATGAGAAAAGAAGCGTTCAGCAACGACGGTGTAGTACCTACTCAGTCTAGTGCCGCTGACCTGTTCTTATGGGATAGCACGCGCTATACCGACTGGAGCCAGCAATTAATTGGAGGTACCGCCTCTATTCAAAATATCCAGGCAACACTTTCGGGAGGAAGTGATCAGACACAATTTTTGTTCTCTACAAACTATTACACCGAATCCACAGTGTTTCCGGAACACCTTCCTTACCGCCGGGGCACGGGACGGCTGAACATCACCCACAACTCCCAGGACAAACGTTTTACGTCGCTGTTCAGCACCGCTTATTCAATTGATGAAAAAAGATTTCCACTCAATGACCTGACTAGTTATATTTTTCTTCCGCCCAATGCGCCAGCACTATACGATTCCGCAGGTAATATCAATTGGAATAATTGGGTAACAGGGGTGAACAACCCGATGGCGCAACTCCTGAACCGCTATACCAGCCAAACCAATAATCTCCTATGTAATTCGGTTCTTGGTTACCATATTACAAAACAATTTTTCCTGCACATCAACCTTGGATATAATCTTCTCACTCTGGATGAACAGCGAGAAGAACCCATCAAAGCCCAGCGACCTTCGCCTACTACATCCGGCAGTGCGCGCATTGCCAACACGACACTAAAAGGCTGGACCATTGAGCCACAACTGGACTACCAAAAATATTTTGGCAAAACAGTGTTCTCTGTTCTGGCAGGTGCTTCACTGCAAGAGCGCACCCAGAAGAGAAGTTTTATCATTGGCAGTCAATTTAAAAATGATGACCTGCTGGGTAGTATCGCTTCTGCAGGTACACTACAAGCAGGAAATAATTTTTCTGACTATCGCTACCAGGCGCTTTTTTCACGAATCAATCTAAATTGGAACGGACAATTGATTCTGAACATCAACGCCAGAAGGGACGGCTCCTCCCGCTTTGGACCAGCCAACCGTTTTTCCAACTTCGGCGCCATTGGCGGTGCCTGGATATTTTCCAGAGAACAGAAAAAACTACTGCCCTTTCTAAGCTATGGAAAAATCAGAGGCAGTTATGGTGTTACGGGTAATGACCAGATCGGAGACTACCAGTATTTGGATGCATGGTCCAGTTCCTCTGTTTACCAGTATGGCGGCAATGCCGGAATTCTGCCAGTCAACCTTTATAATCCTTACTTTACCTGGGAGCGCAATAAAAAACTGGAAGCAGCCCTCGAACTGGGATTTTTTCAGGACAAACTATTAGTAGACGCTTCTTATTACCGCAACCGAAGCGATAACCAACTGGTACCCTACCGGCTCCCTTCACAAACCGGCTTTACCACTATTTTGAAAAACTCCGACGCCTTGGTACAAAACAGTGGATGGGAAGTGGAGTTGTCAGCAAAAAATTTTCTCAGGGGTAAACTGAACTGGCAGGTATCCGCAAATATTTCTTTTCCCCGCAACCTGTTACTGCGTTATCCGGGGCTGGATAATTCTGCATACAAGTACACCTATGTCGCGGGGCAGCCGCTCAACATCATTCACAATTTCACTTATCAGGCCGTAGATCCTGCAAAGGGTATCTATCAATTTAAGGATGTAGATGGCAATGGGTTGATCTCTTCGCCAGCTGATCTTTCTTCCATGAGTTTTCTGGGACAACGTTTTTTCGGTGGATTGGATAACAATCTTCACTGGGGAAACTTCCAGCTGGATTTATTTTTTCAGTTCGTACGCCAAACGGGTCTCAATTACATCAGCGCACTTTCTGCGGTTCCTGGAAGCCTGAGCAATCAACCTTTCTTTGTGCTGGATCGCTGGACAAAACCAGGCATGCTGACCGATATTGAAAAATTTACAGCCTCCGCCACTTCCGCCACCGCAAATTCTTTTGCGAACCGGCAAAACTCCTCCGCAATCATCAGTGATGCCTCTTTTATTAGGCTTAAAAATCTGTACTGCTCTTATGATCTGCCTCAGGCATGGAAGATTGCCATCAGGGCAGAAGAACTAAAAATATTTATCGAGGGAGAAAATCTTTTTATTCTCACATCCTACAAAGGCGCAGATCCTGAAACACAACAACTCAGTACCCTTCCCACTTTGCGCGTATGGAGTGCTGGCATTCATCTAACCTTTTAATCCAGAAAATATGAAATACAAATACATCTTACTAACGGTACTGACCATCTGTTTTTTTTCCTGCAAAAAAATGGTTGATGTCTCGGCTCCCCAGGACCGCATCGTTGCCACTCAGGTATTTACCGACGACAATAAAGCCACATCCGCTGTCACCGCCATTTATGGAGCCATGCTCAATGGGCAAAACGCTTTTTCGAATTTTCTCTCCACTGTTTGCGGTGGTCTCTCCAGTGATGAACTCTCACGTTTTAATCCCCCGGCGCCTCAACAGGAACTTCTGAAGAACCAACTCACGAATACCAATCCGCTGGTGGCTGGCATCTGGACCAGCGCATATCAATACATCTATGATGCGAATGCGGTGCTGGAAGGATTAAAACAATCCTCCTCGATTTTACCCGGAGTAAAAGCCCAA
>JBJMLU010000089.1:0-29216 GCA_045805145.1 Flavisolibacter sp.
AAAAAATTTTTTCCGGATCAATCGCGAAGCTATCGTCAACATCGATGCTATCGTTGAATTCAGCGCGGCAAAAGGAGGGAGGATAACACTCATGCTTGCTCCCGGTGTAGGAAACCAGGAACTCTGTGTAAGCCAGTCGCTGGCGCCAGAATTCAGGCAATGGATCAATAGTCTCTAAGAAACAGAGCGGAGAAAGAGAAAGCTAAGCCAGGAGAGCGAAGCTGACCATTTTCTTTTCCCCGCTCTTCGCTCTTTTTCTCTTACACCGCCATTTCTTTTTTATTCTCCTGATAAGAGCCTGTATCATTTTGTGCTTCTCCCTTTTTCAAAAGAGCCTGGTACAACAATTCAACCGGATGAAAAGCTTTTCGCCCTGTGCCATCCTTGATCTGGTGGCGGCAGCTGGTTCCAGGTGCTGCAATCAATACATCCCCGGCTTCCTTGCGCACCGCAGGAAATAAAACCAGCTCTCCGATTTTTTGCGATACTTCATAATGTTCTTTCTCATATCCAAATGATCCTGCCATGCCGCAACAACCCGAAGGAATCACAGAAACAGAATAGTTCCGCGGAAGAGAAAGCAGCGTAACAGAAGGAGCAAGGGAAGACAATGCCTTTTGCTGACAATGCCCATGCAGCTTCACCTGACGTTTTTCACTTGTGAACTGTTCTTTTTTGATGTATCCCTTCGAAACTTCTGAAGCAATGAATTCTTCTACGGTAAGTACATGGCGTGAAAGCGACTTTGCTTTTTCATGAAGCGCATCATCAGCAAGGTCAATGTATTCGTCACGGAAACAAAGAATGGCGGATGGTTCAATACCAATCAGAGGGGTATCTTCAGTAATGAGGGGATAAAGAAGTTCAATATTTTTTTCTGCAATTTTTTTTGCCTTCCTGATCAGTCCTTTCGAAAGCCATGACCTTCCGCTTTCTTCATGTGGTGGAATGATCACTTCATAGCCAAGATTTTCCAAAAGAAGAATGGCACTGATCCCAATTTCACTATCCTGGTAGTTGGTGAATTCATCACAGAATAAATAAACCCTGCGCGATGAGGTAAAGGAATTCTTTAAGCGATGTTTGCGATACCAGCTTTTCAGGCTTACCGCTGCAAGAGGAGGCAGTGAACGGTCTTGTGCAAATCCGGAAACAAGTTTGACCAGCCTGCTCGCCAATGGATTTGTCATCATGAAATTATACAAAGGACGAACCCTCATTCCCAATTTTGCAGAACCGGTGAAGCCTGCAATGAGCCTGGAACGAAAAGGAACGCCGTGTGCATCATAATAATGCTGCAGCCATTCTGCCTTGAGCTTGGCCATATCAACATTCGAAGGACATTCCGACTTACAGGCCTTGCAGCTCAGACAAAGGTCCATCACCTCATGGATCTCTTCATGATCGAAGCGATTGATCTTGTGGGAATGGGTTAAAAACTCACGAAGAACATTGGCGCGCGCGCGTGTAGTGTCTTTCTCATTGCGTGTAGCCATATATGAAGGACACATGGTGCCACCCGATTTTTCTGTTTTCCGGCAATCGCCCGAGCCATTGCATTGTTCTGCATGCTGCAAAATATCCTGGTTATGAAAACGGAAAATGGTTTTGAATTCCGGTGTTTGCTGACCGGGCTTATAGCGAAGCATGGTATTCATTGGTGGTGTGTCCACGATCTTTCCCGGATTGAAAATATTGGCGGGATCAAATACGGATTTGATCTGTTCTAAGAGTGAATAATTTTTTTCGCCAATCATTTGCCGGATGAATTCTCCACGCAGCCGGCCATCACCATGTTCTCCGCTTAAGGAGCCTTTATATTTTTTTACGAGTGCCGCAATTTCTTCAGCAATGATCCGGAACAGTGAATTGCCCTCTTTTGTTTTCAGGTTGATGATGGGACGCAAATGAAGTTCTCCCGAGCCAGCATGGGCATAATGCACTGAATAGAGATTGTATTTCGAGAGTATCTGGTTAAACTCCGCGATATAGTCCGGAAGATCTTGTACATCCACCGCCGTGTCTTCAATCACAGGCACTGCTTTATCATCTCCCGGCATATTTCCAAGCAAACCGAGTCCCGCTTTTCGGAGGCTCCAGATTTTTTTTGTATCATCTCCGAATAGCAGGGGAAAATGATAACCCAGTCCGGCAGCCTTTAATTCTTCTTCCAGGCATTTTGCAATGGCCTTAACTTCTTCGCGGTTATCCCGCGCAAATTCAATGACCAGGATAGCACCGGGATCGCCCTGGACAAAAAAACGGTTCTTGCTTTGTTCGATATTGTCCTTGGTGCATTCGAGAATATAGTGGTCGATGAGTTCACTGGCACTCGGATGATATTTTAGCGCAATGAGGTTAGCTCTCAGCGATTCGTTGATGGAATGAAAATGCACGCAAAGCAGTCCTGTTTCCCTTGGTGGCAGTGGAACCACCTGAAGTTTGATCTCCGTGATAAAAGCCAGCGTACCTTCCGAACCTGCCAGCAGCGTGCAGAAATTAAATGGGGCAGTGCCTGCAGTAAAAGGTTCTGTATCCAGTAAGAGGTCTATGGCGTAACCCGTATTTCTACGGTGGATGGATTTTTTTGGAAATTCTTTTCTGATCTCCACCTGGTTTTCATACTGGCTCAACAAGCTTCTGATTGTCTTATAAATTTTTGCCTCCAGGGTATCGCCTTTACACTTCCGGTGAAATTCTTCAATATCCAGGGCCTTGAATTCCACTTCAGAACCGTCACTGAGAATTACTTTCAATTCCAATAAATGTTCTCTTGTGCTGCGATAGACAATGGAATTGGAACCGCAGGAATTATTTCCTACCATGCCGCCCATCATGGCGCGGTTGGCGGTGGAGGTTTCCGGACCAAAAAATAATCCGTGCGGTTTTAAAAACATGTTCAGCTCATCACGGATCACGCCGGGTTGTACCCTCACCCAGTTTTCTTCTTTATTCAGTTCAATGACCTGGGTAAAGTTTTTAGACAGGTCTACAACAATTCCACCACCCACTACCTGTCCGGCAAGAGATGTACCTGCAGTCCTTGGAATGAGTGAGCTGCCTTCTTCTCTTGCAAAACGGATCAGTTTTATGAGGTCTGCTTTTGACTGTGGTATGGCCACTGCCAACGGCAGTTCACGGTAAGCAGAAGCATCGGTGGCATAGAGCGTGCGCATGGTGTTATCGAAAAACAATTCACCTTCCAATTCCCCGGATAATTGACGCAGCTTTTGTTCATTCACCATGATGATCGCAATTTAATGCAAAATGAATAGTTGGGGGGTTTCACGCAAACCTGCCTGTCGGCAGGCAGGGACGCGAAGAATGAAAGACGCGGGGGAAGAGAGAAAGAGAAAGAAAAACAGAAACAGAAGATGTGAATAGAAGCGGATAGAAATTGGATGATTAAAGAATTGTTTGATTTGTGAAACTGAATTTCCCGAAACATATCATATGAAAACGAACCATATCATATGAAAATCCCAAACCCACATAATCCCTTTTTCAAACCAATTAAAATATCTTCGAACTTTACTATTCACTATTCACTATTCATTATTCACTTTTCACCATTCACCATTCACCATTGACCATTCACCCTTCACCTTTCATTGTTTTCCTGTTCCTTTTGTCAGGCATTGGCATCATTGTTTTGCTGACTGCGAAATTCAGGATCCATGCTTTTTTTGCATTGCTGATTGCCTGCTTTGTTGTGGGATTGGGCATTGGACTTCCCTTCGCTTCGCTGCTCGATCTGATGAAAGACGGGTTTGGCAATATCATGAAATCACTGGGATTGATTATTGTACTGGGTACTGCGTTGGGCGTGGTCATTGAATATACAGGCAGCACGGCGGTAATGGCTTCCTTTATTCTGAAAAGAACCGGCGTACGACAGGCGCCACTTGCCATGAGCCTTACCGGTTTTGTCGTAGGACTTCCCATTTTTTGTGACTCCGGTTTCATTGTCCTGAGTGGACTGAATCATTCTCTATCTCAAAGAAAAGGATTATCCGTGTCGGTGATGTCTGTTGCCATGGCCACCGGACTTTATTCCGTGCATTGCCTCATTCCACCACATCCCGGTGCGCTGGCTGCCGCGGGAACTTTGGGTGTTGACCTGGGAAGACTGATCCTCCTTGGAATCATTGTTGCTCTTCCTGCCATGCTCATTGGTTATTTCTGGGCGAGGTATGCTGGAAGAAAAGAAGACAAACCGATAGTGGAAAATAAATCAGAAGAACATTCTCCGGAAAACAGGTCTGTTGTTCTCGCTTTCCTGCCAGTGGCCGTTCCCATTTTACTCATTGCACTTCGTTCCTTCTTCACCATTGAATCAAATGTTTCCGGGTGGATGCAGCCATTTCGCGTAGCAGGCGATCCTGTGATCGCTTTGTCGATTGGAATTTTATTGGGTCTGCTGGGCAAACGATCCTGGAAAACAAAAGAGATCAGCACAATATTTAGCGGGGCGGCGGAAAAAGCAGGAGGCATACTGGTGATCATTGGGGCCGGGGGCGCATTTGGCGCGGTACTTACTGCAGCACAACTCGGCACACAACTGAGCGAAACCCTTCCTTTTCATAGCATGGGTTTGTTCTTTCCTTTTCTCATCAGCTTTGTTTTGAAAACAGCACAGGGTTCTTCTACAGTGGCCATCATTACTGCATCGGCTATTGTTCAACCTTTATTGCCAGCACTTGGCCTCACCAGCGATAACAGCCGTTTGCTTGCGGTGTTGTCCATGGGCGCAGGCTCCATGATGATCTCACATGCCAATGATGCTTACTTCTGGGTGATCTCCCGATTTTCTGATTTGAATATCCGCACCATGATCAGAACCTACACCGTAGCCACTATCCTGATGGGAATTGTTTCATTGATGATGGTGTATCTTTTATCTCTTTTCATCTAGCATGCACATACTAATTGCGCCGAATGCTTTCAAGAACAGCATCACAGCAACAGCAGCTGCAACAGCCATCCATGAGGGACTGGACCAAAGCAGGTTGAAATGCAGCTGCAGCTGTTTTCCCATTGGCGATGGGGGAGATGGAACCGGAGAAATTCTCATCCAAAAATTAAATGGGGTTCAGCAAGAAGCCAGGGTAGAGGATCCGGTGGGAAGAACGATCTCTGCATCGTATGGAATCATCAACGGAACGACTGCCATCATTGAAATGGCCAATGCTTCCGGACTGCGGTTGTTGAAAAAACAGGAAGCCCGTCCGCTTCGCACCAGCACATTTGGTACAGGTCAACTAATTTTAGATGCTCTGAATAAAGGCGCGCAGAAGATCATTCTTTGCATTGGCGGCAGCGCCACGGTGGATGGAGGCATGGGAGTACTTCGCGCACTGGGCGCTCGCTTCATCAGAGAGGATGGAAAAGAAATTTTACTTACACAAGAACTGCCGCAATTAAAATCAATCGATCTTTCCTTAATCGATAAAAGAGTGAATTCATGCGAGCTGCTCGTTCTTTGTGATGTCGATAATCCACTTCTTGGACAAGACGGCGCTGCCGCGGTATTCGGACCACAAAAAGGTGCCGGTCCGGATGAAATAGTCGTGCTAGAATCGGGACTAAAGCAACTGGCCACGGTGGCAAAGCAAATAAATGGGATAGACATCGGTTCTCTTCGTCATGGCGGAGCAGCAGGAGGTACGGCCGCAGGACTCCATGCATTTCTTGGGGCAAGGCTTGTTCCAGGCCTGGATGAGTTTTTGTCGATGACCAGATTTGAAAACGAACTGGAAAAAGCAAACCTCCTGATTACCGGGGAGGGAAGTTTGGACGAACAGTCATTGCACGGCAAGGGGCCCGTGGGGCTGGCCAGAATGGCCAAAGAAAAATCCATACCCGTGATCGGTATTGCAGGAAGAGTTCAGCAACATCCAGAGCTTCAAAAATATTTTATTGCCCTGTTTTCCATAGCTCCTGGTCCGGACAGTTTGGATGAATGCATGAACCGCGCAGAACATCTATTGAAAAATACTGCCATGCAACTGGGAAATCTTCTTTCCATTTCAGGTTCATTTCGCTGAGTTTTCCGAAAACGATTTCGAAGATATTTCGTCCGGATTTGAAACGATTTCCTAAATTGAAACCCGTTTTGGATTGACTACTTAATCGCGTAAACTGCTTACATTATGATTCAGAGAAAATTGCCAACCTCAAAGGCATTTCTATTTGCTTTCCTTTTAGTAACACTATCATTCACCACACCTTTATTTTCCCAGGCACAACAAAAAACAGTAACGGGAACAGTAACCGATGAATCGGGTACTCCTTTGTCGAACATCTCGGTGGTTGTTCAGAATTCTACCACTGGAACAACAACCAATGAAAAAGGAAAATATTCCATCAATGTTGTTGTGGGCGCCACACTTGTTTTTTCTTCCGTCAACCACGAAACCTATTCTTTGGTGGTGGGTGAAAGCAACCAGTACAACGTGAACCTGAAACAAAAAGCCGGAACCATGAGCGACGTTGTGGTGGTGGGTTATGGCAAACAGAAAAAAGTAAACCTTGTTGGTGCCGTGGGTACCGTGAATGTAGATGAAAAGATGACCAGTCGTCCGGTGCAGAATGTTTCTGAGGGACTCAGTGGAATGGTTCCCGGACTTTCTGCTGTTTCCAATTCAGGCATGGCCGGAAACAATGGAGCTACTCTGTTGATCCGCGGCATGGGAACAGTGAACAACGCGAGTCCGCTGATTGTTGTGGATGGAATGCCGGATGTAGACATCAACCGGGTGAACATGAACGATATTGAAAGCATTTCTGTGCTGAAGGACGCAACATCTGCTTCGGTTTATGGATCGCGTGCGGCCAACGGGGTTATTCTCATCACCACCAAATCCGGAAAGGGCCTGAAGAAAACTGCGATTAATTTTTCCAGTGTTACTGCGGTTACTGTTCCTACAAAGGGATTTCAGTTCATGGCCGATTATCCCCGTGCACTTACCTTGGAACAAAGACGTTCGCTTACAGGCACTCTTCCATCGAATCTTATCTTCAAGAATGGAACTATTGACCAGTGGATGGCAATGGGAATGATTGATCCGCTTCGTTATCCCAATACAGACTGGTGGAATATCATTATGCAGAATGGATCCTATCGAAATTTCAATGTATCTGCAACCGGGGGTGACGAGAAGTCAAATTTCTATGCTTCATTAGGACTGAGAGATGAAAACGGACTTCAGATCAACAATACCTACAAGCAATACAACGCGCGGTTCAATTATGATTTTAAACTGCGGTCCAATATGAACACGGGCTTTAAGTTCAATGGAAACTGGTCAAATTATTTATACTCATTGGCGGAAGGATTCACAGATCCCAGTTCGACGAATACTGCGGGCTTCGACATGCAATATGCCATTGCAGGCATCCTGCCTTATGATCCTACTACCGGTTATTTTGGTGGAGTGATGGCTTATGGAGAAGATCCGCAAGCTTATAACCCCTATACACAATACGTAAACAACCAGAATCATCAGGAACGCCAGGAAGCCAATACCTATGCTTACTTCGACTGGACACCGATCAAGGGATTGACCGGTGGCGTAGACTACGCACTCAATTATTATAACGAATTCGACTGGAATGCACCCATGCCCAACCAGGCTTATAATTTCCAGACCCAGTCTTTTGGCAGCCGCGTCTATGTGGGGCCCAATGCCGGTATCAGCAACAACACCTATACAGGATATAAGACCCTACTCAATGCAAGACTGAATTATCATACTGTACTTGCATCACATCATGATATCGCAGCCCTGTTTGTTTACAGTGAAGAATACTGGCACGACCGTTTCCAGGGTAGTGCGCGTAATGATCGTATCTATCCTACACTTCATGAAATTGATGCTGCTCTGAATGGCATTCAGACAACAGGAGGCAATTCCAGTTCGGAAGGGCTTCGTTCCTACATTGGACGGGTGAACTATACGGCGTATAATAAATATCTGCTCGAAGGTGATTTCCGCGTGGATGGTTCATCTAAATTCAATCCGGGTCACCAGTATGGATTCTTTCCTTCAGTGGCTGTGGGCTGGCGATTTACCGAGGAGGATTTTATCAATAGATTCACGAGCCGGTTTTTGAGTAGTGGTAAGCTCCGCGCTTCTTATGGTAGTCTGGGTAATAACAGCGGAGTAGGAAAGTATGAGCAACAAGTGACCCTCACCACGAATAATTATATCATCAACAATACTGTTACCAGCGGATTTGTCAATAGCAAAATGGTCAACCAGTTCCTTACCTGGGAAACCACCAGTGTGTTGAACATCGGACTTGACCTTGGATTTATCCATAACAAACTCACAACAGAAATTGATTATTATAACCGTCTAACCACCGGCATGAACCGGCCATCCGATCAATCAATACTCCTGGCTGGCGCTTACACTCCTCCACCGCGCTCCAATATTGGAAACATGCGCAACCAGGGCATAGAACTTAACGTGAACTGGAAAGACAGGATTGGAAATATCAGCTACGGTTTTAACGTCAATGGTTCTTACAATACCACCCAGATTGAAAAATGGAACGAGTTCCTGGCAAGAGGTGCTACCAGCAGTGGCAACAATGTGTTCCTGAACATGCCTTACAATTTTGTTTACTCTTATGTTGATAAAGGCATTGCGCAAACCTGGCAGGACGTGTACAATGCAACGCCCCAGGGTGCACAGCCCGGAGATGTTCTTCGCAAGGATATTAATGGCGATGGACGCATTGATGACAATGACCGCGTGGCCTATACCGATGTAACCCGCGACCGTCCTACCACTTACTATGCATTCAACGGCTATGTGAGTTGGAAAGGCTTTGATCTTTCTTTGTTATTCCAGGGATCAGCCGGCAGAAAGGATTTTTGGATCAATGCTTTTAATAATCTCAACTTCAGTACCCAGCGTTATGCTTCTACCTGGGAACACTGGAATAACCCATGGTCTTTGGACAACAGGTCAGGCTTGTGGCCCCGTCTGGGCGGAAGCGGAAATAACCAGGCGCTCACCTCGTTCTGGCTGGATGATATGAGCTTCCTTCGTTTCAAGAACCTGCAGCTGGCTTACAGCATTCCAAAATCAATTCTGAAGAGAGCAAGTGTTTCGAACCTGCGCATCGCAGGTTCCATTGAAAACCTCGCCACCTTCACCTCATACAGAGGTCTGGATCCGGAGAAAGCCGGTAATAACAACAATCTTTACCCTATCAATAAGTCTTACTCGTTATCAGTACAACTTGGATTTTAAAATTGCCGGACATGAAAAAAATCAATAGAAGATCAATTATACTATTCGCATCTGTTCTGACAGGCTGGATGATCCAATCCTCCTGCAGAAAAGATCTGTTGCAGCAGGATCCCACAACCGATCTTGCAGCTACTGCATTTTGGAAGACAGAGGCCGATGCCACTTCGGCGCTCATGGGGGCTTATGCATCTGTACGTCCCTGTTTTGACCGCGATTATTATTTCGACGGTCAGGGTGAATATACAAGGGACCGTAATGGATCCAACAGCACAACCAGTGGAAACCTGAGACTGGGAGATGCGTACAACAACGCCAACTATAACCCTACCGGGTATGGAGCTGCCTTCGATAAAATGTACAGATACTTATATGGTGCCGTTAACCGCACCAATTATGTGATCGATAATGTGAACCGAATGCTGGAGTCCGGAGTGTCGGCTAACACAGCTAATCTGGAGACCATCATTGGTGAAGCAAAACTGTTGCGCGGCATGGCTTATTTCCGGCTGATTACGATGTGGGGTGATGTGCCTTACTTTTCACATGTGATCACGGATAATTCACAAGTAGCAAGTCTTCCCCGTATGCCCATTGGCCAGGTAAAAGATTCCATCATGGCCGATTTTACCTACGCCTTTGATAAATTACCAACCAAGAGTCCAGCTCTCGGACGCGCGGCTAAACCTGCGGCACTCGCATTCAGGGGAAAGCTGGAATTGTACTGGGCAAGCTGGAATAAATTTGGCTGGCCCGAATTGGAAGGGTTCAAACCCAGTGATGCGGAAGCCACTGCAGCTTATACAGCAGCAGCAAACGATTTCAAACAGGTGATCAACAACTATGGCCTCACTCTTTACCTGAATGGTGACCCCGGAGGCATCGATTCATTGGGTAAGGCAGATATACTTCCCAACTATTATTATCTGTTTACACCAAAAGCCAACACCAATAATCCTGAAATGATCATGGTCTTTACTCATGGTGGTACAGGAACCAACCAGGGAGAAGAATTGATGCGCGATTTTGCCGGACGTTCGCACGAGGGATCTCAGTGCTGGGTCTCGCCGCGCTATGAACTGGCCGACCGGTACCAGCTGCTCACGACAGGAGATTTTGCTCCCAAAATGATTACGATGAATCCAACCACCAATGTAGCGGCAAGAACCACTTTGAATTCTGCAGTCAATCCTCAGAGCTATGCCAACCGCGATTACCGGATGAAATCAACCATCCAATGGGATTATGAAATGAGCCTTGGACTGAGCTCATTGCAGTCAACCGGGATGGTTCCGTTCATCTATCAGTCATGGGCCATACCGGTTACGATCAATGGCGTTCGTTACCTCACATACAATACTGATGGAACCAATTCGGGTTATGTGTTCCGAAAATTTGTGCGCAACTATCCAGGACAAGGGAGAAGCGACGGCGACTATGCATGGCCGGTAATGCGGCTTGCAGATGTATACCTAATGTATGCTGAAGCAACCAATTTTGTAAGCGGCCCGCAGGCAGATGCTATTGCACTCGTGAACAGCATTAGGCATAGAGGAAATCTTCCTCCGCTGGCTGCTTCAAAAACTGCCAGCCAACAGGCTTTCTTTGATGCGATCGAACAGGAACGCATTGTTGAATTGGTGGCAGAAGGACAAAGAAGCTTTGACCTTCGCAGATGGAGAGCAATTGAACGAGTATGGGGACCTCCGGGAAGTGCAGGCGTATGGCGCATCGATACCTGGGGCGCGCAGCCGAGCCGCTATTTCCAGAACACTTCACAACTGGAATATCAGCAGGACTATATTTTCAAAATTCCACAGAGTGAACGTGACAAAAATCCCAACCTCACACAAAACATTCCGTGGAGATAAACACCACTTACTTTCCAAAACAATGAAACAAATGAAGCTGTATATAAAATATTTTCAGATCGCCCTGGCTTGTATGACAGTGGCAACTGTGTGGACTGCTTGTAAAAAAGATTATCCGGTTGATGAAGACGGCCTGCTGATTACTTCCCGTCAGGAATGCTATGTTAGCAATTTTGAATTGTTGGGAACCGATTTTGTTTCGGTTCGAACCAAGGCCCCGGTGATTGATACGGTAGCGCAAACTGTTTCAGTAACCGTTTTGTTCGGCACCGACCTCAAAAACCTGTATCCGCAATTTTCGCTGGCCAGTGATTGCAAACTGGATCCCAAAATCACGGGGAAGGTAGATTTTTCAGACCTGGCCAATCCAAAAGTGTACACGGTGATTTCAGGCAATCGTCAGATAAAAAAACCATACAAGGTGCTGATCACCGTACAACCACGCTAGCTTATTCAAACACTTAAAAAATTTTCTGATGCAACGCAGATCATCATATTTCATTTCTGTTTTTTTCCTGTCGGCCTGTTTGGTTTTTGTGGAAGGATGCAAGAAGAAAGACTATGCTATTCCAACCGCGGACAGCAATTTGCAAAATGACCTGATCAAAAGATCTCTGGGTCCCAACGTGGTAGGCAAACAGATTGAATTTGCATATGCCATGGCTATTCTTCCCAAGCAGGGAAAACTGGTTTCTGCTACCGTGGAAGCTTCTATTCCGGGAGGTGCAGGAACGTACCTTGAAAACAGGTCTTATTATACCAATGGAAGCGGTGTGGATGTACCCGTACTCATTGGTCAGTCTTCCGTAACCACAGGCACGACCACCACGGTTAATTTTACAGTGGATACATCGGCCGCTACACTGCGCTATTATTATGTAGTTCCCGATGCAGCGCGTGGCAAAACAGTTTCATTTACTTTTTCTGCCAAAAGCAGTAATGGACAAAGCGTTTCTTATAAGGCGGGACCATACACCATTTCCAAAATGGACATGATCCGAAACATTACGGTGAGTGATGGAAACCTCGCTTACATTTCCATCTCTGATCTTGCTGCCTATAACGCGGCTACTGCTGCAGCCAACCCAGGCAAAATCGACCTGGTTTATTTGTATCGCAACATTACTACCAGCGCCTTCAATCATGCATTGGTTTCTCCTGCTGCTGATACAACTTATCTTCCGGGCATCACCCTTCCTGCCGGTGTCAACAAGAGCACGAAGGAGCAGAAGGTTTTTAATCTTCAGGACTATGATCTTGCGCAGGAACAATTCGGCATCTATATCGATGATCTCGATTTTCAACAGCTCGATCTCACAAACGCACCCAACTTTGCCATCAACCTGAAGGCAGAAGCAGGAGTTTGGGTGGAAACAGCAGACAAAAAATACAGAGCCTATATTTTCTTCAACTCTGTAAACAATTCCACGAAGAGCGCCGTGATCAGCATCAAGCGCTATGCTTTATAATTATCATTGTCAAAAAAAGGTACTTATTGATCCATGCGTTTGGTAAGTACTTTTTTTATGACGTCCATTGAAAAATTGATCATGAAGATTTTTATTCGCATTCCAGTACTTCTGTTTTTTATTGCTGTCGCTCCCGGCACTTCGCTCTTCGCACAGAAATTTCTGCATCCCGGTATCAACCAGTCTTCTCAGGACCTTGCCTATATGAAAAGCCTGGTGCTTACGGGAACAGAACCCTGGAAGAGCGCTTTCGATCGACTGAAAGCCGCTGCCGACACGGCTTTCGAGCCGGTGCCACACACGCATGTGTTGCGCGGTCCGTATGGAAAGCCCAACATCGGCGGTGATGATCTGTCCAGGAGCGCAAACATGGCCTACAACTATGCACTGGTCTGGTATATCACCAATGATAAGAAATATGCAAACAAGGCCATCTCCATTCTCAATGCCTGGTCACCGGTGCTTTGGGATTTTGATTATAACGATGCCAAGCTTCTTGCAGCATGGACGGGCCATGTTTTGTGCAATGCTGCAGAAATCCTTCGTTATACCAATGCCAACTGGCTGCCAAACGACCAAGAAATGTTTAGCCAGATGCTCATGACGGTTTACTATCCACTTCTTCGTTACTACTATCCTCAGGCCAATGGAAATTGGGATGGAGCCATCATTCATACACTCATGGCCATTGGGATTTTTACTGACCACCGAGAAATATTTAATCGGGCAGTTGATCATTTTTTGCATGCTCCGGTGAATGGAAGCATGTTTAAATACATTTATCCCAGCGGACAATGCCAGGAGAGCACACGCGACCAGGGACATGTGCAGTTGGGACTTGGAGAGTTTGAAGGCGCAGCACAAGTGGCATTCACACAAGGAGTAGATCTTTTCTCCATCGGCCACGACCGAATCGGACTGGGATTTGAATACACGGCAGGATTTTTACTCGGAGCCACACCTTATTGTTATGGACTCATCTCACCACGAGCAAAAGTTTTACGCGACGATTATGAATATGTATATCGTCATTATTCCAATTTAGGGATAAGTCTTCCCTTTGTTAAACAGGCAGCTGATTCGGTTCGGTCTTCTGCTTCACGAAGTGTACTCAGTTCGGTGCGTTCCTGGAAAACATCCTCTGTCCAGAAATTAAAAACACCCCTGCCTAACGATTTTATTATGGGCGCTGGTGCTGCAACTGCAGGCACCATTCCATCAGATGCGATCATCGTTTCACCGGGACAATCGGTGCAGTCAGCCCTTGATGCTGCCGCTGGATCAGGAAAATGGGTGGTGATCAAAAGAGGATTGCATACACTTCCTGCCACATTAAAGGTCCCCAATAATATTACGATCTGTGGAGAAGGGGACAGCAGTATTTTATTTCTCGATCCTTCAAACGGGTTGAGAGAAACAATGATCAATGAAGATGCCGGCCTGCACGATGTAGTGATTCGCGACCTGGTGATAGAAGGATCGAACAAGGCAGACCCGGGAACAGATCCCAATAACAGCCGTTCTTACAGGGGCGGGTACAACCGCGGCGGAATTATATTCCGTTCGGACGGTGCGGCGCAGATGAAAAATATTTCTTTGGTAAATCTTACCGTACGCAACTGCACATACAATGGAGTTCAGATCATCGGCGCATCCGGCATTACTATCAACCGTTGTGATTTTTCGGAGAATGGCGCTTCAGCTATTCCCGGAGCGAGACTGGTGCATAATCTCCAGCTTACACATTGCAAGGGAATTACGGTTGCGCAATGCAGGCTCGATACTTCTCCCAATGGAAGTGGCATTGCCATGAGCCAGTGCAATGATGCCACCATTGACAAATGTGAAGTAGCAAGAAATGGAAACTATGGGATCCTTCTTACAGAATGTTTCAATGTCAGCATCAATGCAAACCTCATTGAAGCAAATGACCGTGATGGCATTCTGGTCGAATTTCTTCACCGTGGCAATGAGGGCATAAAAGCTTCTGGAAATACAATTCAATACAATGCTGGCTATGCACTTGAGTCGTACGGTGCCGTCAATGCAAAGTATGAGAAGAATCAATACCAGGGAAACGGAAATCATACAGCACAGGAAGTCGTGAGCAATGAAAAAAAACTGATTGTAGAATAGGTCAACCATTTCCTATAGCGACAGGGGTTATGCGATGAAGAATATTTGCAAGATTTTTTTAAACGCAAAGTGCACAGAGGAGCGTAGTGGGATGCAAAGGCTCGCAGCAGGAAAGGCTTCCTGGCGTTTCTTTCTTTGCGCTCTTTGCGGCCTCCGCGTTTAACTCTTCTTATCACAACGGCCATTCAATCAAAAAAACTATCACTGAATTATAATTACCTAACATTTTGAAACACCATAAATCAAACCTTATGGACCGGCTAAAAATTTCAATACTGATTCTCTTTTTTCTCGCGGCAAAAATTTCTTCTGCTCATCTCCCAGGCGATTCTTTGCTGGCAACACTACGCAAGGATCATCCCAGGCTGATCGCAACCGCTTCTGATTTTGATCGCGTCGCAAAAGAAAAACAAACCGATCCTTATGTGCGGGATGCCTTTCAGAAAATTTATCAGAACGGAGAAGAGATCATCAAAGAACCAGTGAGTGAATTCGTGATTCCCGATGGACTCCGCTTGCTTGCCACCAGCCGTAAAGTAGTAAACCGGATCTCCACTCTTGGTTTTTTATACCGCGTAACAGGAGAAAAAAAATTTGCAGAAAGAGCCTGGCAGGAACTTCTTGCTGTATCCCATTTTCCCAACTGGAATCCTCGACATTTTCTGGACGTGGGTGAAATGAGTTTTGCATTTGCACTGGGTTATGACTGGTTATTTGATTATTGGGACAAGGACCAGAAACGCATCATCAAGTCGGCACTCATGGAAAAAGGTTTGTACCGGGGACTGCTGGCGTATGAAGGACTTTCAGTACGCGATGAAGGTTGGTGGACTTCTGTTCCGCACAACTGGAACCAGGTATGCAATGGAGGCATGGGTGTGGCAGCACTGGCCATTGCGGATGAAGAGCCGGCCTTATCGAACCGTATTCTTGGTTTTGTGTTGGATAAACTTCCGCTGGCCATGAAACATTTTGCTCCGGATGGTGCGTGGAATGAAGGTCCTGGCTATTGGAGTTATGCCACCCGCTACAATGTAGCCATCATTGCTTCGCTGCAAAGCGCACTGGGAACGGATTTCGGGCTATCGGGTATTGAAGGCTTTTCCAAAACCGGCATGTTTCCCGTATACAACAATAGTCCAATCAACAAGTCATTCAACTATGCGGATGGAGAAGACGGGAAGATTACCGCAGCGCAACTTTTCTGGTTTGCAAAACAGTTCAACCAACCAGCAGTAGCGCGGTACCTCTATGCATTCAAACCTGCCGATCCTTTTTCTTTGTTGTGGTATGATGCAAGCCTGGTGAAGTCCGATATGTCTTTGCCTCCTGATGTTTATTTCCGCGAATCGGAAGTAGCAGTATTACGAAGTGCCTGGAATGATTCACTCGCCACCTACGTGGCATTCAAAGCTGGCGACAACAAAGCCAATCACAGTCATCTCGACCTGGGAAGTTTTATTCTCGATGCTTTGGGTGAACGCTGGATTGTTGATTTGGGCGCAGATGATTACAATATTCCCGGATATTTCAGCACTGGTGCGCACGGACAACGCTGGACTTACTATCGAACACGTGCAGAGGGACATAATACACTTGTCATAAAGCCAGCCAATCAGCCCGACCAGGATCCACTGGCATCAACGAAGCTAGTTGACTTCAATTCGCAGCCTTCCGTTTCATTTGGCATCATGGACTTAACACCGGCTTATACTATTCAGTCAACCTCCGTGAAGCGCGGCATCGCGCTCATTGACCATCGGCGTTCGGTGGTTGTGGAAGATGAGATCAGTAATAAGGATGCATCGGATGTGTACTGGTTTGCACACACGCGTGCTTCAATTGAATTGAGTAAGGATGGACGAACCGCCACGCTGAGTCAGAACGGAAAAAAATACCAGGCAACGATCCTTTCACCGGCAGGAGCGAAGTTTAATGTAATGGCTGCACAACCTCTTAGCAGTTCGCCACAACCAAGAGAAAATAATCCAAACAAGGGCGTACAGAAACTGAGCATACATCTTTCTGCTGTAAGCAACACCCGGATCACCGTTGTTTTTCATCCACAGAACATTTCTGTGAAATCATCGCTGGCGAAATCTTTGAATGAATGGAAATGAGAAGACAGCTGTGAGCCGGGAGCGGATTTTAAAGAGATTCGGGACAAGAGGTGCAAGCTGGAGGAGGTTAGTCATAGGAGAAGAGATGATGGGGGGAAGCTATCTTTTCTTACAATATTATGTTTGCAATTAAAATTAATTTTTGTTTGAGCATGAAATCTTTTCTGAGATTTTTTTGCATAACCTGCACGGGTGTGGACTGAGAAAAGAAAATGAATTTTGAAAAAAAACAGATCATTCCTGAAAATAAAACTTCAATAGATTACCGATATGAAAAAAACAATTTTGCTTTTCCTTGCAATACTCACCTTGCAGTACGGCTTTTCACAGGATAAAAACCTTTTGAGTAGTAAATACTCAAAACAGGAATTACAGTCAATGCTCATTCCCTTATCCAGCTGGACACCCTTTCCAAAAATCACCAATCGTTCGGAATGGTCGAAGGCGGACCAGACTATGATGCAGGCATATTTGAAAAAAGCAGAAAGCTATATTCATTACAACTGGCCTTCGATCCCTGCTACTACTTCACTGTTGATCGAACGCACCGGTGATCGCGCGGAATATGAAAGTATCAGTTTTGAAAAAAGACAGGTGCTCGGCACCCTGGTGCTCGCTGAAGTTTACGAAAACAAAGGAAGGTTTATTGATCCCATTATCAACGGAGTTTGGTCTATTTGCGAAGAATCATTCTGGGGCGCTTCTGCGCATCTTCCCAAGACCAAAGAATATTCAGGCCTGATGGATGTATCCAAACCTTTTGTGGAATTGTTCAGTGCAGAAACGGCCGACTATCTTGCCTGGGTGGATTATTTTGTTGGTGAGAAGCTCGATGCCGTGTCTCCGCAAATCAGAAAAAGGATTTATTATGAAGTGAATCGCCGCATTTTTCAACCGCTGATGACACAACCACATGGTTGGATGACCAAAAATTCCAACGGCCGTCCACCCAATAACTGGAATCCCTGGATCTGTTCCAACTGGCTCAATGCCGCTTTGCTGCTGGAAAGAGATGAAACAAAAAGAACAGAGATGGTGTCAAAAGTTTTATGGGTGCTCGACCAGTTCGTCAATCCTTATCCGCAGGATGGCGGTTGCGATGAAGGTCCTGGTTACTGGGGTGCAGCTGCTGCATCATTGTACGATAACATTGCACTGCTTAATCTTGCTACGAACAATGGATTCAGGTATGTATTTGAAGACGAGAAGATCCGCAACATGGGAAGATTTATATATCGCGCGCAGATTGGTCCCAGATATTTTCTGGATTTTGCTGATGCCGATCCACAACCCGGTATGGCTGCCAGCATGATCTACCGCTTCGGCAAAGACATCCAGGATCCAAAGATGATGGAGTTTGGTGCCTGGTACCGAAAACCTGAAGACGGTAGTGTGGGAAGGTTCCAGTTCTTCCGAAATCTATATGCTCTTTTCATGCAGAATGAATATGAGCGTGCTGCAAAAGGACTTCCTCTTCCACAGGATGTGTGGCTGCCCGATATCCAGGTAATGATAGCACGAGATAAAGAAGGAAGTTACCAGGGCTGGTTCGTTGCTGCCAAAGGTGGTCACAACGATGAAAGTCACAACCACAATGATGTTGGCAATTATATAGTGTATTATGATGGCCTTCCTGTATTAATTGATGTAGGAAGAGGAACATACACACGCAAAACCTTCAGTGACCAACGCTATGACATCTGGAGCAATTGTTCCAACTATCACAATCTTCCCACAGTAAATGGAGCGGACCAGCTGCCAGGAGCACGTTATAAGGCATCGAACGTTTCTTATAAAAAAGACAAGAGCTATTCAGAACTATCACTTGATATTTCCAAAGCCTATCCGGACAATAGTGGCATTAAGAGCTGGCAGCGAACCATTCGTCTGAACAGGGAAAAGAATGTTGTGGTCACCGATCTGATTTCAGTGGACAAAATTGGCCCGGCAATCGAACATTTGATGACTTGTTATCCTGCTACGGTAAGCAAGCCGGGTGAGTTGTTGGTTCACTATCAGCCAAAGGATGCAACTGCAAAAGATTTTGTGATCCATTACAATCCACAGCAATTGCAAGCCAGTGTAGAGAAAGTGCCGCTTACCGCTATGGAAGACAAAGGCATTATTGAAAAATGGGGAGACAATATTTACCGCATCAATTTTTCAGTGATTGCACCCAGGTTGAAGGATAAACTCGAGTTTGTTATTGACGAGAAATAATTTGGGTATTGGGATGTTGACGGAATCAGGAATTGGGAATTAGGAATTGGGAATTTGGGAGAGAGCAGGTTGTTATGAAATTGTCGATCTCACAACCGTTTTAATCGTGGATCCTGGTAATCCGGGTTGGAATTTGGAGGTAACACTCATTCTATGAAAACTTTTCCGGAATTCTGTGCGTGCACTTTTCTCTGGGTTACAGAAAAGAATGGAAGATGAGAGAAGACAGAAGACTGGAGAACAGACTGACCTCTAAAGAACCATAAACAAGAAACCTATTACCTCGTTTGCCCATCACCCATAATGATCCATTTTTCTGTGACCAGTTTTTCCAGTGCAAAAGGTCCCCTTGCGTGAAGCTTTTGAGTGGAAATGCCGATCTCTGCTCCCAGTCCGAATTCTTCACCATCGGTAAAACGCGTAGAGGCATTGGCATAGACTGTAGCCGCGTCGACTTCTTCTAAAAAGCGTGTGTAGAATTTTTTATTTTCAGAAACGATGGCCTCCGAATGTTTGGTTGAATACTTTTGGATATGTTCCATTGCTTCATCTATTCCTGATACTGTTTTAACTGCGCATTTTAAGCTCAGGAATTCTCTACCGAAATCCTTTGGCTTTGCTTTTTTGAGAAAGGGGTAATTTTTCATCAGTAAATACGACTCAGGGTTTGCAAATATTTCTACCCGATAATTTTCAAACAACGGTGCTAGCCGGGTGAAAAACTTTTTTGCAATGGACCTGTCCACTAAAAAAGTGTCGGCTGCATTGCAGACACTTGGTCTTGAAGTCTTCGCATTCACAGCGATATTCACAGCTTTATCCAGGTCTGCATCTTTTTGAATATAGACATGACAAACTCCTGCTCCGGTTTCAATCACAGGAACCACACTATTGTTTCTCACAAACTGAATGAGCTCATTCGATCCACGCGGGATCAGCACGTCAACCAACCCGCTTGCTTTCATGAGCGCATCAGCCGAATCTCTTGAAGAAGGAAGCAGTGTAACACAATCCGGATTGATTTTTTCTCGTTCCAAAACTTTTTTGATCAGTGATACGGCCGTCTTGTTGGTGTGTTCAGCATCCCTGCTTCCCTTGAGCACACAGGCATTACGGCTACGCAGGCAAAGCGCGCTGATGTCGAATGTAACATTGGGTCTCGATTCAAAAATGGCGCCGACCACACCGAGTGGAACAGTTTGCTTTTTTAATAATAAACCGTTCTTCAATTTTTTCTGTTCGAGAATTTTTCCGGAAGGATTGGGTAGTTTGCTGATTCTCCGAATGGCCCTGGCAATATTTTGAATTCTTTCTTCATTGAGCAAAAGCCGGTCGTTCTTTTCATTATCTGGATTCTGTTTCGCAAGGTCTTTGCGATTGGCTCTTATAAGAGACTGCACATTCTTTTCGATCTCATTCGCCAGTGAAGTGAGTACTGTTTTTATCTGTTGTTCTTTTGCAGCCCTCAGGTCTGGTGCTGCCCGCACAGTTCTTTTTATAAGTGACTCTGAAGAGGTCATGGATCGAAAGATAAGATTTGTTAGGGGATTGGGGGTAACAGGGTATTTAGGTGGGACAAGTTTTTATGAAATGCTATATTTTACGATTGATGTTTTAGAGGAAGGTCTCAGGTGACACTGCTCTTCATTTTTAAAGTTTTGAAATGTTTTTTAATAGGGCTTCATTCCTTACAGGTATTCGGAGGGCGATTATTCGAAGAACGTGAAGGCGCTGTGTTCCGCCGCCTTTGGCGGGGCTGGACCAGGTTTGTGAGTGTTGCGATGACGTTAATTACTGATGGATGTTTCATTGTTTTGGAGGGCTTTACTGTTCGTGAGTGTACTGCGAGACAGTCTCGGACCTGATGCTCGCTTCGCTTGCAAGGAGATTGCCGCGCTTCGCTCGCAATGACGCCTAAACTACAATGCTCACTACCGGTTTTTATTGTTGCCTTTAATGCAAGCACTGTCTAAGAGCTGATGCTCGCTTCGCTTGCAAGGAGATTGCCGCGCTTCGCTCGCAATGACGCCAAATCGAAAATGCCTTACTGTTTCGATCATACTTCCTAAGTTATTGCGTAAGTAACATCTTCAAATTATAATGTAACACCTTCAAATTATAAAGTAACACCTTCAAATTATAAAGTAACACCTGAAACTATAAGGCAAGGTTGAAACCCGTAGTAAGCATTGTAGTTTACGCGTCATTGCGAGCGTAGCGCGGCAATCTCCTTGCAAGCGAAGCGAGCATCAGTCCCAAGACCGCCTTGTAGTACACTCACGAACAGTAAAGCCCTCCACAAACTTTATCGATCAAATTTTTCAAACTAAAAAGAACATTTGCAAACTATTTTGCTCCTTATCGAGGACCAAAACAAAAAAGATATCATGAATAATTGCCAACCGAACATGAGGAAGCGATGCCTGAGAACCCATCCTCGAATGGCGGCCACGCCTGACTCTGAAAGGTTGACGTCTCAAAACATCACAATATCATCCACATGTGCAGCAAGCGAATTTTTTAAATCCCTACTTTCAGTAAGACCACCGGAAGACATGCGTACTTTGGCCACGCCGAGGATCGATTTATCCGATCCAATGAGCTGCACCACTTCACCCGCATCAAAATTGCCGGAAACATTTTTAATGCCCACTGCAAGAAGACTTTTGCGATGATGCAATGCTTCTTCAGCACCCCGGTCTACCTCAATGCTTCCCAAAGTAATGGAACCACTGGCCAACCATTTCTGCCGCGCTTTCAGGCTCGACGCCTTGTGATGAAAAACGGTTCCTTTCTTTTGAGCAAGGGCTTTTTGAAGCGGCTGCTCTCCATCAAGCCCACACATGATCACTCGAATACCCAGTGAAGTAGCCAGCTTGGTAAAGCTTAGTTTTGAAACCATACCCCCAAGACCAGTTGCACTCTTTTCTTTTTTTACATAAGCCATTACCTGTGCATCAATTTTCTCGACCTGCGGTATGATTTGATCATGATCATCTTTCAGTCCGCCGGCAGAAGTGCAGATGATCAGGGTTTCTGCATCAAAGCCAACGGCCAGAAGAGTGGCTAATTCGTCGTTGTCGGAAAACTTGAGCTCCACGTTGCTCACCAGGTCATTTTCATTAACGATGGGCAGGATCCTGTTTTCCCAAAAAGTTTCGAAAGTTTCCTTGAGTTGAAGGAACTGTTGCCGGTTGGAAAAATGATGACGCTCGCAAAGAGCTTGTGCTACAGGAATGCTGAACGCAGAAAAATATTTCTGGTACAATTGAATGAGCAAAGGATTGCCGATGGCCGATGCGGCTTTTCGTTGCGTGAGCGTGCCTTTGTAGTTACTGATAAATGCCTTACCGCTCCCAACTGCTCCGCTCGATACCAGGACCACGTAGAATTTTTTGGAAAGCTGCGCCACTTCTCCCGCAAGTTTTTCTATAACACCTTCATTGATTTTTCCACTCGAGTCCGTGAGCACCGCAGTTCCCAATTTAATGACCAGTACTTGCATGGAATGGCATTGAGGTAATAAGGTATGGAGGAATTGGGAATTTGGAATTGGGAATTTGCCGACTCCGCCGATAATTGTGCCTATGCTAAAGCCTAGCAACTCGCGCGGACGTAGGCGTAGAACCCTTATAATTTAAAAGCTTTGCGTCCCTTGCGATTCTCTGCGTTCCCTGCGGTTAAGCATTTTAAAATATCGAAAAAAGATTACAGAACTCAAAGTGTCGTCAAGCCGCGATGGTTCTTTCTGAAATAAAGAAAGATCATAAAGAAAATGAAGGCATATGAAAGGATGTTGAATGCAGTGTGATGATCCATATGCGTGATCGTCCTCCAGTTGTTTTGGAATGCGAGTAGAATAAATGCTACGCGGAGCGAGTTTATGCACCATACCGCAAGAATCCCTCCGAGCCACCAGCCAATTTTTTTCTTCCAGCTATTTTCGTCGGCCAGCACAAAAGCCGTCCAGAAGATCATCACACCAATGCCCAGACATGGAAGTCCTACAAATAAGGAAGTGCCGTGCCAAACACGCAAATGTGTTTCATCGGCTATGTAAGAATGAAGTCCGAATCCATGTGCAATGAGATTGGAAGAAAAAA
Organism: Flavisolibacter sp.; assembly: GCA_045805145.1. Classification (GTDB taxonomy): domain Bacteria; phylum Bacteroidota; class Bacteroidia; order Chitinophagales; family Chitinophagaceae; genus Flavisolibacter. The sequence goes on from JBJMLU010000089.1 coordinate 23,183, forward strand.
GAATGGATTGTCTGATCCAGGAAAAATAATTCAGGTAGTGATCGCAAAAAGGAAGATAGAAATGTTCAGGCGTCAGTGCTCCTATATAATAATAGTTGAAATAATACAGGCTCAGGAAAAGAAGGGTAAACCTGATCAGGTATTTAAAATCAAAGAGGGCGGAAAAATGCCACCGCGTGTAATTAACAAGGGACATAGAAATTGTTTTGTACGGAGTAAAAGTCAGTCAGCATACACAAAGTTCTGCGCATGCTGTGTACAGCTGACTGACATGAATTGATTATTTAGTAATTTCTTCTTCCTGTGCTGCCTTTGCTTTCTTTCTTTTGTCATAGCCCTTCTTTGCAGCATAGCCAATGGCTGCCACAACCAACAGGCTCACGCCACCGTCAAGAGGAACCCCATTATCGGGTTGCAGGTCGGGGTCTCCACCTGGGTCGCCCTGGGCAAAGAGTAAGAGGGTAGGAAGGATGGTGATGAAGCAAAGGAGTAGCGCTCTGGTAAGCCACTGAGTTTTAATTTTCATAATTCAAATTTTAGTCGGTTAAGATGTTTAGTTGATAATGAGTTTGGTATTTGTTTGCTGGTGAGCACCTTTTATTTCGAGCTGATATACGCCACCTGCCAGATTCTTTTCCAGCTGGATCTTTTGCATCACAGAACCGCCAGGATGCACCAGACTTTTTTGAAGCACTACCTGTCCCAGACTGTTAATGATCCTCAACTGATAATTTCCTTTTTCCATTTCATTGAATTCCACATTCAGATTTCTTCCCTGAACCGGATTAGGATATACTTTTATAAAACTGGTAACAACAAGATCTGCAGTACCTGGCCGGGTACGCGAGAAGATCACGCGGAAGCGGTCAGGGTTTTGAGAGGCGGCATCATGGCTAATTTTCACAGAAACGCGAGTCACACCATCCAATGCTAATTCAGTGAAACTGCCCAGGAATTTGTCTTCCAGCCAGGCGGGAATAGCATTCTGCATATTATCAGGAGTGAATTCCAGAACATATTCTTTTTCCTTGCTGTTCCAGAATTGGAGTTTCATCACCTCACCTTCTGCCATCATGTTTCTTCTTTCAACCATCAGCATTTTGTCCTGAGCTGCAATGGCGAGGTTCTCTTCTATATTAGGAAGTTTTTCTGCATCCATCTGATCCAGTTTTGCGGAGAAAGAAGAACTGTACGACGTAAAGACTTCATCCAGTACGGCGCTACTGCCATCCTGCTCCCTTGTCTGGAGACTAATGCGCCAGGAAGAAGAGTTTTTTGCTTTTCTGAATACATCTGTTGCAGGTGAGGGCGTTTTATCTAGTTCTCTCGCTACAATTTGTCCAGGACCTCCCGAAGAGTGCACGAGGAATCCTTGCCCTGATTGAATGAAACGGCTTTCCGGACTCACGGAAGCGGGAGTAACATCCCATCCTGTTCCATTAAAGCTCACGTTCACATAAGCACCTACACCATTAGCCCCACCCATTTTTGGATCCCAGAGCCATACGCTGTTTTGAACATTGCTCTTTGGCATGGTAGCAAAATCAATAGGCGAAGCAAAAGGATTGGCCAGAGCGGTAAATCCGGTCATGCTTACGTTGTACGTGATATCGCCGATCCACATGGTTCCTTTTGATCTTAGTGTAGTAGGAGTGGGAGGAACAGAACTGTTGCTTAAAGCAATTCCTCTGTCACCACGAATGAAGGTCATGTAAGCAATCAGTCCGACGGCACTGGCATTGGTATTGGGTTGCGATACCCAGGAGTCCGTACTGCTGTTATATACTTTGATGGAAGAAGCAGATCCTGGATTCTGATCAAATCCATTGGCCGCGCTTCCAAATACAGGTCCTCCTGTAATATGAGTTCCATAGCCCGGGAAAGGATTGGGATTGACAGAAACATTGGTAGTGCCTTCCTGCCAGGCCTGATTGATGGTCGTTGCGATAATGGGACTGCTCAAAATTCTCCAGGCCCGTCTGGCCGGAATATAACGTTCAACAGTAACCGCACCTTGAATAATAGCCGGTAAAATGATTGGTAAAACATTTGCCGTACCTGTGGCATCACTGTTCAGGGTAAGCATATCGCCGGTGTGAAGCGTACCGTTGATCACACCGAGACTACCATATATCCGGAGTGGTGTTGCCAGCGTAGCAGATGCTGCCGGCCCGAAACGATCCAGAGAGAGTATATGGAGTGATTGTGCGCCCGGGGTGAAAAATAGTGGTCCGGGATCGCCGCCAGTACTACCGCTGATTAGCAGATTGGACGTAGGCGAACCGGTAATAGTGCCACCGCCTGTGAGCGATTCCTCGTCGAGGGTAAAACCATTTAAGACCAACTGGCTTCCGGTTGGATCTATAATTGTTCCGTCCACCGTCCAATTGCCCGTCATCATGTATAGGCCGCCGCGGTTTGCGAGGTTGAACGTTTTTCCTGTTCCGAAATCACTGGGATTAACGCCTGATCCATCTGGGTTCGTTCCCCAGGTAAAAAGGTCGTGCAGGTCACCGGATGGTTTGGAATAAAAAACATTTGGATTGACTGGCGCAAGAGCAATAAAATCGAAATAAACATTCGGATCTTTTCTGGGAGGGCCCAGCACCAGGTCACTCCGGTTGTCGCCCCAGGCTACATAAAAACCATCGTTGGTAGCGGAGGGCTGGTTAAAATCGAACATATAAACCGAATTGAAAAACCCGTCGCGTCCAAATTCTGGCGGAAAGCTTACATCACTCACCGGAAAGCTGGAACCGAAATTCACAAGACCAGTGCCCACATCTGCAATTCTCCCGTAATACCTGATCAAATTGTTGGCACCAAGATCTTCCTGCCTGCTGTAATAAAAAACACCGAGCGTACTACCATCTGGCGTCACAGCCAGACTGGGTACCCATTGGTCGGTGATAGTTGCATCATCATTCACCCGCATAGGAGGTGCCCAGCTCGACCCGCCGTTAATAGAGCTGGTCAGAAAAATATCCGCCTTGTCGAAGCCTGGCCCTCGGTTATTAAAAGCTACATAAATCTGGTTGTTAACCGGATTGACAACAGCATAAGGAAATTCATTACTGCGAAAATTACCAGGTATGGTTGTTCCCTGACGAATGCCTACCAGTCCCATATCACCATTCAGACCTCCAATCAGCCCAGTGGCTACCGTAATTGTAGGATTAAAGGTCAGTCCCAGGTCGGTTGATTTACGCATCATGATTGAGGCGCCAGCGGAATTGTCGTACCAGAAAACATAGACGGCATGGTCGGGGCCTACCGTGACAAACGAACCTTGTTGTCCAAAAACAATGTTGGTACCGAGGGAGGGACCAAAAGTATTTCCGTGATCGATTGATCTATAAAAATTTATTCCCTGGTTTCCCGGAGCAGAAAATCTGCGCGAAACAACATAGACATTTCCATTGCCTGCACCAGAAAAATTATCAACTGCCATCGATTGTCTGTCTTCAAAAGAACCCGGGGGAGTGGCATTGACCGGAGGCAGCCAGGTATGCCCTCCATTGTCGGAACGGAACAGGAGAAGATTATTGGGTGTGTTCAGACCAAGAGTCAGTAAATAAATTCTTCCGATGACCGGGTCTATTGCCTGAATAGGTTCGCCAGCATCCGATACAGCAGTGAAAGGCAGCTTTTCACCATCTGTGAATGTAGTACCATTGTTGTCTGAAAAAGCGAAACCATCTACCTGCAGCGGAGCGGAAGAAATTGAACCGGCGTCATTGAAGACTGTAGATACGTGATTTCCCAGCACCGCAACGGAGGCGCCGCTTTGTGTAAAACCCTGGGTGCCGGCGGCTCCTGTATTGTTGTTCACCAGCACATCGGTTCCTTGAGTAAAACTGCGGGCTTGTGGAGTTTGTCCTGCGATCTTCCTTTCCAGAGCAACGGGTTTTTGTTTGCCTGAAGAAGGTGAAGAGGTGATCAGCTTTCCGGAAAACGGAGGGAGAGGAGAACTAACTACAGGAATAGGAGCTACGCCCTGGGCGAGCAAGTGAAGAGAAGCCGTCAAAAGAATTGCGACGAATAATGCGGTAACAGTTTTTTTCATATGCAGTCGATTGAGGTATGATAAACGATGCAGAAATGCATGCGTTCTCAAGGGCGATACACATTTTCAGCAAAAAGTTGTTCGAAGGAGTGGTTACCGGAGAATCATGTCAACCTACCGGGTCAGGTTCGTCTCTTTTCTGATTAGCTGGTTTGTCGAAGGGAGGTGGAAGTAATTGGTTGGCTTGTACACATACAATTTAATTAAGTTTTTTCTGATAATAAGAATTGTGGGAGGTATTTATTTCCTGTTTTTGAAAACTGTCCGGATACTCGGAAAACTACGATGGTAGCAAAGAACAAGGATTGAAGCCAGAAACTAAAGAGAGAATAGACAGTGAATCGCTCCGCTTTTCCTTCTCTCTCTTGGTTTTAGTGCATCTTTGCAAAGCTTAGAACTGATGGTATGAAAAAAGTATTCGACAAGATCATCAACGGAGTCAACTATACTTTCTATCGCACACCTCTGTTTGGTGAGATCGTATACAATGTCAGTATTCTCCGCGATATGAACAGTACGGTATTCATCATGCGCAGGAAAAACGAAGAATGGAAGATCGTCAGGCAGGATGACCTGCCCGATTTTGTTTATAAATCCGAGTTTAGTCTGTCAGATACCATCATTGAAAATGAAAAAGGAGAGTAGGGTAGTTGATAGTTGATAGTTGATAGAATGAATGGGGGAGGCGTTTCGCAGAGAGAGTTTCACGCAAACCTGCCTGCCGGTAGGTAGGGGCGCAAAGGTTATAAGAAGCGCAAGGGATTAACCCAGCATGGCGCGGGGGAAGGCCGCAAAGAAATATTTTTTATTTGTGCTTAGAGTCTTTGGTATTTGTGCATGCCTATACTTCTGTGATAAGTAATTAAAAGTTTTAAATCTAGATCTGCAGACCCAAAGCGTGGTAAACCTCAAAAATTACTTCAAACGAAAAATCCTCGCGGCCTTCCCCCGCACTGTGCGGGAGTACATTCCTGGCGGCTTCTTAAAAACTTCGCGTCTTTTCAATCGGGGAATAAAGAGATAAATTAATCGAAGGGCATTTTGTATTTTTAGTTTCTTGTCTTTGCGCGTCAATTATTGTTTATGAGTCAGCCTGCTCCTCCATTTTCAAACTACCAGAAACTTGTGATCACACTGCTTGCGCTCACGCAGTTCAGCGTGATCCTCGATTTTATGGTCATGTCTCCTATGGGTGACCTGCTGATGAAATCCATGAACATCACAACCACCCAATTTGGATTGGCAGTATCGGGTTATGCATTCAGTGCAGGACTATCCGGTTTGCTTACCGCAGGATTTGCGGACCGCTTCGACCGAAAAAAACTGTTGTTGTTTTTTTATGGTGGTTTTGCTGCGGGAACGCTTTGTTGCGCACTGGCTACAACTTATCCCATGCTGGCAGCAGCCAGGGTCGTTACCGGAATTTTTGGTGGTGTCATCGGTTCCATTTCACTCGCCATCATGGCTGATCTTTTTTCTTTGCAGCAAAGAGGAAGGGCCATGGGATTTATCCAGATGGGTTTTGGTGCCAGCCAGGTGCTTGGAATTCCGATCAGCCTTTATCTTGCCAACAGTTGGGGATGGCATGCACCTTTTTTCCTCGTTCTCTCTATCGCGCTGGTGGTGATGATGATCATTATTGCAAAACTTCAACCCTTAACGACACACCTCGCACTGCAAAAAGATCATAGTGCGATGCGGCATCTTTGGAACAATTTTTCAAAAAGAAATTACCGTATAGGTTTTACCGCCACATCGCTTCTGAGCATCGGTGGATTTATGATGATGCCATTTGGAAGTGCCTTTGCCATCAATAACCTGAGTGTTACCCAACAGCAGCTTCCTTTTCTTTTTATGGTGTCAGGTGTAGGCTCTCTGGTATTCATGCCTCTGCTTGGAAAACTCAGTGATCGCATCGACAAGTTTCGTCTTTTTGCCTTAGCCACTGTTTATATGATGGGCATGGTC
>JBJMLU010000090.1:0-61585 GCA_045805145.1 Flavisolibacter sp.
ACTTTTGTCGATGTAGATCAAGTGCTTCACTGAATCGCTATTCTGGTACGGGTGAGTATTGAACCAAATAGGGAGCACTTCAAAATTTGGAATGTTCATGTATGGCTCTTGTCAGACCTACATTTTATTGAAGCTCGACAGAACAGCTAAAATAGTTTCATACGTGTATTGGTTTTGTATAGGGCCCTTTGTTGATGCAGAGGGCTCTTTTTTTAAGTAAGAAAAAATAACCTGATTCATGAATTATTCCAAAGCTGAAAAGCTTACTTACCCGCCAGGCAAATGATGATCCCTTGCTTCAGGTAATTGAACTGAGTAAGGATAGCATCCAGAGCGGACAGCAGGACCGATTCATTTCAGATTTTGAAGAACATTTATTCCATCGCAAAACAATTTAGGTGGATATGGCCTGGGCCAATACCGAATAAAAGATCAGCCGGATCACTTTTTCCAGATGCGAAGTTTTCTCGATATGAAGTTTGGAAACAAATTTTTACATGATTTTTATTCTGGGCCATTTTGAAGCAACAACGGGATTTTGTCAATTCGCTATGGTTTGGCCAGGGCAGGGGGCGTTGCGCGGTCATTGATTATTATATTTCCAACATGAAAAGGGATCGGTTCATTCAGTTTATTATTTTTTGATGTACTTGTTTTTGAAACGAATAAAGATTTTTGAAGTAAACACTTTAATAGCCAATTCCCTTCATTTCCGGATGAAGGATGAGTCGTCTTTATTAATGCTTGCCATATTAAAACTTTGAGACAAAATCGAAGGGCGCATGGAACCCACAAATTCGGCTATATACTTATCCATTTCCTGAATTTGGATACCCGTTTTTGTGCCACAATCACCGGAAAATATTTACCACTCGTTTCCATTTCCACCTGTACTTTGACCTTGTCAACCGTTTTAAAACTTCTGATTAGTCTGCTGCTGATAATATAACGCCGGTTGGCTCTAAAAAAAATTCCTTTGTCTAGTTTCTTTTCCAGTTCCGTCAGGTTTTTCTCCACGAGAAATTTCTTCCCCTCCCTGGTTAAAGCAAAAACCAGTTGACTTTCGTAATAAAAAGATGCGATATCCAAAAGTTTCACTGCAACATGGTTGGATCCTTTCTTAAAAAAAACGCGTTTGTGCCGGCTAAAGTGGTTGCTATCCACTTCTTGTTCCGGTTGATGCAATAGTTTTCTGTTCACTTCTAAACTTTGCCCAGGCATAATCATATTTATTTCAATCTTAATTTAGCAAGAATTATAAAGAGTGTGGCTACTTTGTCTGCTCAACCATAGCGGACTAGTGAAGTTCCACTGGATATGCCTGTGGATAATCAATATAATTAGGTAAAGCAAGTTTTGCTCCCATGTTCAGCAGGTGAAGCAAAGCAGAGTGATGTGCTTCGTCCGCAGTAAGCGCGCCAAGATAGTCATCTTTCATAGCACAGCTTGCGGTTGCTGTAGGATCAATCTGCACTTCATATCCAAGCATGATCGCCTCCCTTGCCGTCGTCGAAACGCATCCGTGCGCGTAAAAGCCCACCAACAGTACAGCGGTGACCTTGTTGTTTTCCAACCAATCATGTAGAAAGGAACCTGAAAAGGCACCATATACATTTTTTAGAAATTCTTTTTCCAGGTTTGAGGTCCTGAGAGGGCCACATCCATCACTATACTTAGCCCCCCAGGACTCTGGAATAAAGGCTGGCGATTCATTCGGTCGATTAAAGTGTCGGACCCAGGCAATTGGTTGATGGTGGGACCGGGCAAAATGAACCCTTTGTTGTATTGCCTGAATAACTTCATGATAATTTTCTGTAGGCCGTTTTCCCTGAGAAGAAAATTCTTGTTGTGCATCTACTACTAAAAGTGCAATCATTGCTCCTGGTTTAAATTATTAAAAAATGATTCGCTGATACAGAGTATTTCGTCACTGCCAGGCAGACGCCAGTGTAAAACCACACCCAGGTTCGTCAGGTCTTGATTATCCATCCATAAACTTCATCCAAGTTATTCGGCATCCACAAAAAAGATTTATTTATTTGGCCGTTACTTTGACAAATGTGTTTAACGATGGCAGAACGCAGGGTTAAACTCTGTTCGTTTCGCTCCGGATGATGTAAATCAGACTTCACCCTGCCCTGAAAATGGTAGCATAAACCTAGATGCATTTTTTAGTGGGGTCATTATTATTCTTGCTAATTTTTTGTCGCCCGACTAAATTCTATTTTTGAAAAAAATATAACAGAACTATGCTATGAGAGTTAAATCGTTGTTACGTCATCATCACTTCCTAGCTGTTCAACTGTAAAAGTTTTTTGTTCTAGTAAGTCAAATTGGATCACCGGCACCATAATTTGAAAAAGAATTGAGGCAACAGAAGACTTTTGTCAGAATGAAATTTGTATTTGTCCAAAATGTTGGTCCGGCTGGTTTTGGATTTATGACAATCATTGATAATTGACAAAAAAATGTATACATCTAATAATCTGTCAAGGATTAATTATACGACTTCAGATAAATTTACGTTGACCAGGAATCATCGTGTTTGTACTTTGGCAGACATTTTCTCAAGCATAGTCACTGGGAAAGCTGAAAGTTTTTGAATAATGGTTTGGAAATAAATATCGAAAGATCCAATGACTCATGGCTTCAGCTTTTTCCCAACAAAATTGATGTGTGACCTAATCGGGCCTGGTTTCTACCAGGCCTGAATTTTCTAAACCAGTTTTTTCTCTTATACGACGAGGCGGATAAAAGAAGAGGCCTATTCACAAGCCCAGTCTATTCATTTTGGCTGCGTGCACATCCATCATGTAATAAATCAATGCGAGCCAAACATTAGGATGATTTTTGAAAACAAATAACGGCAGGTTTTTTCTTCATGAAAAAGTGACCTCAATCATCATTGACCCTAATGACAATAAAATAACAGGCGGTAGAAACCGCCCGAATTCGTTTGGAATCATGAGAACACGATCCCGCACATGAGAATAATTGTATGACGCAATGCTAATAAGAATTCATACGCGGAACGAGATAAAAACTCCCAGGACGAAAAAACAAAACATGAAGGATTGCAAAACCTGCTTGACTTCTATCATGGATTGATTTATGTCCCATCGAAGGAGCCTTCGCAGGATAACAGCAAGCACACACTAAGCTGGTGGAGTGTTATTCTTCTTATCAATCAGTTCTTTTTTTCTAAAAGAAATAAACAGTGATCTGCACAATTACAGGGGTAATGACCTTATGATTGCTATTCCTAGAACGGCACAGCAACAGGGGAGCACAACTGAATGCTCATAGATTTTTCTGGATGGTCCGTGTAATTGTAACAAGAAACACAAGTGTCCTGTTTTGGTGGTGCTGGCACAAATTGAAAAACATCTCCGAGCTTAAATGTTCTGTGCAAATCGCAGGGATTAGCAATCACAAAGACATCTCTGTATTCTACTTTGGTATGTGGTTCTATCCAGCGGGATTCAAAATTTAGTCCTTTTTTGTCTTCTGAAAGTATCTGGACCACGTAGATTCGGTTACAAGTTGTCGGATAAGCGATTTTTCCGGTGTAGCACTTTCCCATATTATCTGCTTTGGTAGCTGGATGATTGTCGGGGCTTTTCGTACAGCCAATGGAAGTCGCGAATAAGAGCAAGAGCGTTACTACTGATTGATGTTTCATTGTTGTAATTTTCAAGCATTGACCATGTGCCAGCTTCCGGCGATGCATAGAAAAGTGGTACCGATACCTATATGCAAAAATTAGCAAGAAATCTAAATGATGATTGCGGAAAAAGTCGGCGTAAGTACCGCTTATAAACGAATCTTCCACACAATGCTTTCCTTTTCAATAGTCCTCGATGATTCGACTCTTTTAAAGAAACTGGCATTTACATTATCATCCTTCTAACTTATTTAATCAACTTTATTGAAATGCTCCATATTCCTCTTGAAGTATATGCAACCAGTTTTTTGCTATAGCAAAAGTTTGTTTTGGACGTTGTTCATTGAAGTCAATGAGGTTCAAAATTTCCATTCCTTTGGTATTCGCTATGCTATTGTCGCCACCCTTGACCAATTGGGTTTTGTTTTTTATTTTTGACTTTAATCCAATCCTGAAAACTATTAGTATGAGTCTGGGCGAAGATTTTATTGAAGATTTTTTTAAGAGTCAAAAAATTACGTACCGCCGCGAAGAACAAATTCATGGTCTGCAATACGATGCAAAGTCTCATCGCATCGCTGATTTTTATCTTCCTGATTATCGGGTGTATGTAGAGTATTACGGCCAATGGAATATTGAGTCACAAAAAAACCGATACAGGGAGAAAAAACAGGTCTACCAAAATAACCAGCTTCCCTGTATCATCCTCTATCCGGAAAATCTTGGTGTAATTACTTACATCTTTCCCAAACGGATGTTTGAGGTGCTGAAACGATACCGTATGGACCGCGAACTTAAAAAATACAAATGGAAACTTATGCTCGAAAATAAAGGGTTCCGGTTGTTGCTTCTGGCCTTCGCTTTACTTGTGATCGGATCCACTTATCCCTGGAAAAATGACAAAACATGGTTATGGGTGGGCCTGGCCTTTACCTTGTATCAATCTTATTTATTTAGAAAAGAGTACCGCACACTTTTTTATAAAGAACAGGTATTTACCACCTTCTTCGAGAAATAAGGTAGTCGATAGTAGAAAATCCTGGCTCACTTTTAAAGCGCAGTTTTCCACAAAAGACAAATCTTACATTTGATAAATAAGACTGCTGTCTTAAGCGCCCCGTCTGCAATTGAATTCAATAAAATGATTACCAACAGCAATTTACATTACCAGATAATCCGGTACATCATTGACAAGGGCTTTGCCCCAAGCGTAGAAGCTCTTTCAAAAATTATGAAAGTGGATGACAAAGACGTTATACAGGGTCTTGCTTCGTTAAGCGAATATCATGGTGTTGTTTTACAACCTTACGAACCAAGCATCTGGGTGATACATCCCTTCTCTTTAGCACCGACTAATTTTCTTGTGAAATCCTCTAAAGGGATTTGGTGGGGCAATTGTGCCTGGTGCTCTTTGGGAATTGCTGCTCTTTTAAACGACGACGTGAACATCACCACTCGGTTGGCGGCCTACGATGAACAAATCGTTATTCATATCACAGGGGGACAGCTACAAGAAACAGATTTATACGTCCACTTTCCAATTCCCATGCAGAAGGCTTGGGATAACGTAATTTATACCTGTAGTAATATACTGGTATTTAAAGATAAACTACAAATCAATCAGTGGACCAGGCGACACCATATCCCCAAAGGGGATGTTCAGCCTATTTCGAAGGTGTGGGAGTTTTCAAAAAAATGGTACAGCAATCATTTAAATCCTAATTGGGAAAAATGGACCTTGAAAGAAGCCAAGGCCATTTTTCAAGAATTTCATCTGACAGGTAAAATCTGGGAACTGGAAGATTTAGAAACACGCTTTTGAATATGCTCTCTTTGAAATAATAAGATTTTATGCTGGAGTGACACAAGCTTCCGGTATTTAGGAAGAAAATTTCAAGGCTACATTGACCGCACGCAATTCAGTTTCGCTTTTTATGCTTATCCATTCATCCGATCCATGTCTGTCGTGGGTTGAGAGATAACCAAAAACAGCAGATCCTCATTGTGGACATTAGCGATATAATGCTTTTGTTCGGGCAGCACAGTGATACCCTGACCTTGTGTCAAAAGCACTTTCTCATTCTGAATATAGAGGGTCGCTTCCCCTTTCAACACATAAAAAAATTGTCGGGCATGCCGATGGAAATGGCGCTGCTCTTTGGAATGAGGCGGCATGCGTTCTTCTTTGATGGAAAGAGACAGGCTCTCCTCCAGGGCCCAGCTTTCACAATCACCTCCCCAGCGATAATGCCGGGCCGAGCTGTGATCCATAATTTTTTGTGTGACACTACTCATCGGTTTTGTTTTGTATGATTTCAGAACCAATTCCAGTTTGTTGAAACGGTCATCCCATAACTTGCAGTACCTCTCGATAAAGGCATCAATGTGATTCATATTTTTATATTTATATGATCAATGGCTTGAAATACATTTTGTCGGTAGTTCGTTGCATGGTTTCCCATCATAGCCAAAATTTTACCGCATATACCTGGTCGACTAAAGCAGGATGTTTTTAATGCACCTAACACGGACTAATATGACGATGACGTTCTTGCTGATGGAAGCTTTTAATGTACTGCAACAATATTATTTTTTTGACCGCGAGATTTCGGTTAGTGTTTTTAGTTAGGTTTTTTGAAAACTATCGTAAGTATCCTGGGAATACCAGCGTGATCATTATTGTCAAAATACTCCTTGATTTGCTCTATTAAAAATCCGCAATTCTGACCTGCAGCGGTAAAGTCGGAGAGGTGGTGATTATAACAAGTTACTGTTTGTACGCCTTGCGTGGTTTCAAAGCGTGCCTTACTACCAAGGTATTGTTTAAAGGGATGAAGTTCTCCCAAATACAGATGTCCACCTGGTTTTAAAGCAGTAAAGGCTTTACGGAAAACGGGTTCCAGGTTTTCTATATGTTCCAGTAAGAGACTAAGGGTTATAAGATCAAATTTATTTACTCCAAATTTCCAGTCTTCATTGATATCGGCTTGCACGAATCGTACCGCGTCAGAATTCACTTTCATCCTCGCTTTGGCGAGCATCTCCGCGGACAGATCGACAGCAACAATCTCACGGGCCCGTGAGACCAACCACTCAGTATTCTTACCCGTACCGCAGCCAAGCTCGAGACATATCTGAAAATCCAGCTTGTCTACTGTTTCTCGCAGCGCTCTTCCCTCCAGATCCCTGGTCTTATTTTCATTGGTATCATATTGCTCCGACCACTGGTCATATGCGTGTTGAATATTCATAGATGTCAATTCATGGATGCTCAGACCATTAGAGCAGATGGGTCAAATGTAGGTACTGTATGAACAATGTAATTATCTAAAAACTTTTTCTGCGTCTCTTTGTATTAAATCTTTTCCGAGAATTGAGCGTTGTCAGATTTTTGTTCTACAAGGTTTTTCAAGGTTTGCAAAACAGCTGACCAGTTTTTTTCAGAGCCTTGTTTGCTTTCTTCAGAAGGAATATTGTCTTGAGTAACGGTCAGTCTTGTGCTGTTTTGTTTGGGAGATAACTCATAGCTTACCATGGAATAATTTTCAGGCAGATCGGGAAGGCCGGAAAAAGAACTGAACCAGGTATAACGAAACAGTTTTCCTTTTTCCATTTTTTTGATGATGCCTTTGTCTACATAAGATTTTCCCTTCCACTCGCCCCGAAATATCAGCGTACTTCCTTCCTTCCATTTCGATTCCACTTTCGTTCCATGCAGGTATTTGCTGATCATATCCGGACTTGTTAGAGCTTCCCATATAGCTGAAGACGGAGCCTGAATCAATACAGAGACCTTTGCTGTAAATCGCTTATCCATAATAGAAGGTTTTTAGACCCCCTTTCGTCGCCGAAAAGTGAGCTACTGCGGAAAATTAGAAAGGGGCGGTTTTACCTTTCTGCACAGTTAGTCCATTTTTGTTATGAGCAAAATAGCTGCTGTTTGCCATTGGTGATGCGCAATCGTTCTGAGATAAGAAAAATCGTTCCTAATTGAAGATTTTGAGGTTTGAACCAGGTTGTCATCAAGTATAAATAATCAATTGGTTAGAAACTTTGTCAGCGCCTGTTTATCCTCTAGCAGGAACATATTTAAATGTTTCGATTGAAAGTGTACAGTGCAAAGCGGTTGATCTTTGTTATTACCCTACCGCTGACTCCAGTAGCAACAAAGACCCTTATAAATGCAACCACTGATTGTGTACATAAGCGATTGCATTCTGATAAAATGGGCTTAATTCTAATCGGCATTGTCAGTCGGAATCATTGCCAAAATTTGTCCTAAGCCCCTGATATGGTTTTTACTACTATTCACGATAAGAACCATCATGTGACAATTGATTTCGTAGACAAAGAGCCAAAAGGGATTTTGATCGACGGTTAAGACAACAAGTAACATGGGTTTTGCGTCCTGTAGGCTGACTATTAAATATTGAACGCTTCATTCAATTGTACGTCCGCGCGGTTCTTCTCTTGCCTTTCTCCTTTGTATTAGTGATGATGACTGACCATTATACCGTCCACTTTAAAATAAGGTTTGTATTCTTCCAAACGCTTCAAAAGTGCCCCTTCTGATTCTTTTATTTTCGACGTTTCCGCTTCGTTTAAGGGTGTAATGAGGTATTCAAATGGGCCCTTCCGACCCTCCAACACAAAGGCATCAGGATTTACCAAAAAAGGCTCCTGTGTAGAATTGGAATCAATACCCAGATCTGAATAGGTAAGATAAGGAGCATAATACATATAGTGAGGCATGCTCACAGAAGCCACATGATTATTACGGGGATCATTGCTGATATAAACCCGCATCATAGGTGCTTCCATGTAAGAGATTCCAGGTCTCGAAGGAGCTTTGTAGTATCCTCTTTTTATTCTCGCAATTATGGTGTCCTTCACTTGCACCGGTGAGCATTTTCCACTGGCTCGCATGGCTGCCACATCCAAATAAACAGGCAGGATGGTTTTGGCTCCTTCTGCATCATAGCTGATGGGTGTAGCAACGTCCTCCCGAAACTCCGCCCATTCCCATTCCGTTCTTGCAATGAAGCAAACGAATCCATTGGTTCCCTGCTTGCTTATATAATAGCCTGTAGCAGGATCTAACAAGTACACGGTTGAAGCACTGCGCAGTTGTGGGGGAAGAGCACTCAATGCAAAATCAGTTTCCAGGTCTATCGGCATTTTTTCCAGCTTCCAATTACTTGTGGTTTGTCCAAAACTTTGTACGTCAATAATAAAAATAAAAACAGCCCAGAGGGCGGTGCGCTGCCATACAAGTATACAGTTTCTCATCGCCTATATTTTAATGAAATCAAAGATAGTTTAGGCAATGAGTAGCAGCAGAGGGGTAAATGCGACAAATATGAGGTGTAAAATGCCGTTTTCCTTTCCCCAAGAGTGTTCTTCGGGGCCTCAGGCAAGAAAAGTTCTGCGCCAAAAAAGTAAAAAACTATTTCACTTCCGCCCAATAATTATCTCCTTCTAAGTTACTGTCTTCAAGACTGTAACTTTAGTTCCCTTTTTAAGTACACCAATTTTATCCCCAAAAAACCAATTATCAACACTTGGTAACTGCTTTGGAACACGATTCCGCTGGTAAACATCTACAAGACTTGTGATAGCCATTGAAGGTTTGGGCAAGTTGTCAATATCGAAATACCTACTTTGCCACGTGCCATTCTCTTTTGGCCAAGATAGACCCAGAGAAACTGTCTGGTATCGCAGCATCAAAATTCTTGGAATCAACCTTTGAGGCAGTACTGTCTTTTGGCGCTTGGGCATATAACCCTATTTCACAACAATAGCGACTTTTTATTGCATCTGCCTGAATTTCTTCAGCGCAGTAGGGACATTTTTTCGTACTGTGTGTCGTTGAATCCATTGCAAACTATCCAGAGGATATAATTTTAAGATGGTTCTACCTAAACATTTGACCTAAATTAAGATCAATCGTGCCTGACAAAAATTAACTATCAAACAACTGCGTTTATACTTTTTTGTACGGATGATGTTATACTAATCGAATTTTTTGCTTGAAAATGGCCCATCTGACTTGCGAGATATCTGACATTTAGAGGATAACGATCACAAAACTGGTTATAATATATATTTCATTTACCAGCCGATTCCAATAAAGAAATATTTCTCATGTTCTTCTATTTCATTTACCTTGAAATAACCGCCTCATAAATCGAAAAATTTTCCAGCTATAGATGCATCATCTTAATCACAGTGGATTTGCCTGATTGACCCCGCAACCGAACCAGATACATTCCCGCGACCAGATTCGAAGGATTCAACTGAATCGTTCTTTTGTGCAGGGCCTCCCCGGTAAATAAAACTTTTCCATCCAGACTCAATATATCGACATACTCCCACCGGTCACTGGTTTGAAGCCCCTTCAAAATAAATGAACCGCTCGATGGGTTGGGATAGAGAACAATTCCCAGGCTGTTTGCCGGTATTACGTTAATGGCAGTAATGACTAGTGTCCGTGAAGACGAATACTGCGTACAAGTGCCTTTGACAGCTTTTACCCGGTATACCCCACCCAGTGTTGCGGTAAAGGCGTAAGACACATCGTTCAAGTCTCGCCAATTATTTGCGCTGTCTAATGATTGCCAGCTATAGATTACACCTGCCTCAGGCTGTAAAACACTGACGGTGAAGCCCTGCTGGGAAATCTGCGGCATGGACAAATCATTCACTGTAAGATAATTCGCAGCACTGTAAGCACCATCCACGAAACAACGGTATAGAGATCCGTCTTTTTTGACGTTAACATTTGTAATCCTAAGAGTAGAACTTGTGGTACCACTATAGGTGGTATCATCAATCAAGTTTTCAAAATGATCTCCATTTTTTACCTGCCATTGATAATTGCTTCCACTTATAGAAGATACCAGCAATTTGTTATCACCGGCACACAAACTCGCTCTCTGCACATCAGACAATAGGTTCCGCAAAAAAGAAATCGTTCCCGAACCGGAGTTGCCTACCGTGATGTCAGGTTTTTCATCGTTATCCAGATCACCAATCGCAATACTGGTCGGAGATGTGCCGACGGTCAGGTCAATTTTGGGTGCAAAAACAATGCTTGCCGGAGTTGATTGGTTAGCAAATAATGACACCGTGGTTCCATATTCGTTGGTAACCGCCAATTCCGGCCAACCATCACCATTCACATCTTCCACTGCAATGTCTGAGGGATTGATGCCGACTTTATAATCACTGCGAAATCCGAACTCCAGCTTTCCCTTTTGGCTCATATTGGGAAAAATGGAAATGGTACTTCGATATAAATTGGACACGATGATATCGGGATACCCATCATTATTCAGGTCGCCTACAGACATACCTCCTGGCGTTCCCAATAAATAAAGGTCATATGTGGGTTCAAAGGAAATACTTCCATTGCTGGCGTTGCGATACAGATGCACTTTCCCGTTATAATCGCATACAACGAGGTCCAGCTTGCCGTCCTGGTCCAGGTCAGTTCCCGCCAAAGCCATGGCACCCATTGGCGCACTGAGACCCTGTGTTACTGTAAAAGAGAGTGTTCCGTTTGAAGAGGTATTTTTAAATATCGATATTTTATTGGCATAATAGGTACCCACCGCAATATCGGGCCGGCCGTCTCCATCAAAATCCGCCACGCAGGCAGCCTGAGCACTTACGCTCAATGCTGTCCACTGAAGGGGAGATGCAAATGAAATGGAGCTTCCCGAAGACATATTGATCAGAATTGAAAAGCTAGCTCCGGAATCATTGAGGACCATCAGATCCAGCTTTCCATCACCATTGAAATCCTCGAAGATCAGTTGCATGGGAATGAAAGAATAAGGAATAGTGATTTTCGATTCGAACGAAATATGGCCTTTTGTACTCGTGTTCCTGTATACATAGATTTTGCCGGGACCCGTGGGTTCCCTGCTGCTCACCACAGCATCCAATTTGCCGTCTCCATCCAGGTCGGCCAGAGCAACGGAATTAGGAGCCGATCCCCCTGCAGAATCAATTTTCGAAATAAAGGCAGAAAGCGTGAGTGAATCGGTAGTGGGGGAAAGAGCCTTAAAGGCCTGCCGCGCATAACCCATTAGATAATGAGAAACAACCCTTAGCGGTTGCGTTGTCGCTCCAAGTGGTGTCTTGATAGTGAGCATGTTCGAACTTGCCGTCAGAACTTGCGCCTTGACGCTACCCATGTACACAGTATTACTGTCGGGTGTTGAATGAAAATTACTTCCCCTAATGCTACTCACGGTACCTAAAAGCCCGGATGAGGGTACAAGAGAATCAATCACCGGACGATTGGTAAATTCAAATCCAGGCTGGCTACTAACGCCGCCTGAAGAAGAAACCGACACAGCTCCGGACGCACCCACTCCTACAACAGCCGTAATACTGGTTGACGAATCAACCAAAAATGAAGTGGCTGGTGAACCTCCAAAGCTTACAGTTGTTGTGCCGGTAAAGTTAATGCCCTTGATGTGCACGACGCTGCCAGTGCCACCGGCCAAGGGTTCAAAAGAAAATACAGCCGGGTCTTTTGTATACACAAATCCATGCTTTATGGCACTATCACTTGAAGTCATAACCACGACATCTCCTGATGCACCCGCACCGGGAAGTGCATGGATCAAATTGGGAGAAACAACTGTATAGGAAGCCGCAGGAATTCCACCGAAACGAACCTGGATTACATTGACAAAATTGGCTCCTATGATATCCACTGGAGTTGTTGGTCCGGCAGTACCAGGTGCCAGAGAGTCAATAAATGGCCGTGTGGTATACACAAATCCGCCCAGGCCAGAACCGGCGGCAACATTTTGAACACTGGCATATCCCGATGCGCCATTGCCTACCACCGCTTTGATCGTAGTGGGCGATTGGATGATAAAAGATTGTGCAGGTACACCACCAAAAGTGACCTTGTTTACATAAGTAAAAAATCCGCCGGTAAACACTACAGTTGTCCCGGCGCCTGCTGTGTCAGGAGTTATGGAACGCACAGAAGGAAATCCCGGAAAAATATATCCCTCCATAGACGCTGTACCTCCTGGTGTAGTTACCTGAACGTCTCCGGTGCCATATGTTCCGTTGGCGGTAATAGTGGTAGGAGAAACTACCGTAAAAAAGGTTGAGGTGCCACCAATTGTTACGTCGGTGGTGCCTGTAAAATTGGTACCGGTGATCGTGATTGGTTGACCATCCCCGGCGATCTTGGGGGAGAAAGAAGTGATCGTAGGAGGCAAAAAGTAAGTAAAGCCACTCAAAGAGGCGGAATTGCTTCCCTTGACTACCCGCACAGCACCGGTGGAACCGGTGCCCACAACCGCTTTAATGACATAGTCAGATTGGATTGTAAAGGAAGCCGCCGGCACTCCACCAAAGGTAACAGCGGTCACTCCCAGTAATTGATTGCCTTCTATCGTTACCACGTTTCCTGCGGTTGCTTTATCAGGCGAAAAATAACGGACCTGGAACGGGAAAACATAATCAAAGCTGGTGGACGAAAAAACTGCTGCCTCCGGAGAACTTAGGGTAATAGGGCCTGGTGTTCCATTGCCAACGACCGCAGTGATACTAGCCGGAGAATTAATTGTAAAGGAACTGGCGGCAGTGCCTCCGAAGCTCACCTGGGTCACTACATTGAGGTTCGTGCCCGTGATCGTAATTACTGTACCTGGTCCGCCTGTTGTCGGTGAAAATCCGGAGAGCGTGGGCGTAGCAGTAAAGGTAAAACTATTGCCGGCGGCAGTCCCTCCGGGGTTGGTTACCCGAACAGGACCGGTGCCGCCGCTTCCCACAACAGCATTAATGGAAGTCGGGGACTGTACTGTAAAACTCGAAACAGCTACTCCGCCTATTGTCACCGACGTGACACCCGAGAAGTTGCTGCCCGTGATCGATAAAGTTGTTCCTGTAGTTCCGTGCGTGGGCGTAAAAGAAGTGATCACCGGAGGTGGGGGAATATAGGTAAATCCTGCCAGTGAACCCGAAGCGTAAGGTGCATTAACGACCACTGTTCCACTTTTTCCACTACCCACTACGGCCTGAATGGTTTGATCATTCACCAGGGTAAAGCTGCTGGCAGGTGTTCCCCCAAAACTAACCGCTGTCACACCAGTAAAGCTGTTTCCATTAATAGTTACTGTTGCGCCACTCGCTGCACTCAGGGGCGAAAATGAGGTGATCACCGGCGGAGGGACAAAGGTGAAGCCCGGTAAAGTCGACGTCCCATTGGGATGTGTTACCGTCACGCTGCCAGAGGCACCCGCTGCGACAACGGCTGTGATTTTTGAGTCTGACACAATTGTAAAGGAAGCGGCTGCAACACCCCCGAAGCTTACAGCGGTAGCACCAAAAAAATGAATTCCTGTGATCGTCACCGTAGAACCAGTGGAAGCAGTGGTGGGAGAAAAAGCAGTGATTGCCGGAGAGGGTAAATAGGTAAATCCATCCAGGCTGTCCGTGCCGGTGCCAGAAGTTACTGCTACCACACCAGTATTGCCTCCACTTACGACAGCTGTGATGGTGGATGCATCAACCAGGGAAAAAGAGCCTGCAGGTTTTCCGCCAAAACTGACTTGGGTCGCACCGGTAAAATTGGCCCCTTTAATCGTCACCACAGTACCATCCCCGCCGGTATCAGGAGAATAGGAATAAATGGCAGGACCTCCGGCACGGTTGCGCATGACAGAGAGGTCTTCATAAAGGAAATTGCTGGCGATGATTTCTGGTTTGCCATCCCGGTTAAGATCGCAAATTCCTACTCCATAGGGGCTGCGGCCCGCGAGGTTTTGAGCAGGAAAAAAATTAAATGTTCCCGGTATGCTGAGGTTTGCCCATACGGATACGACATCTGGAGTACCAACGCTATAGATCACCTCTGGCCTGCTATCTCCATTGAGATCACCAATCGTTACCCGGTACCCTGTACCGCCTGTGGGGCCGGGAAGTGAAGGGCCAGCCTGAAAATTGAGAATGCCGGTGACGCTCATATTCTGAAAGAGTTGAACAGAACTTCCCGAACCATTGTTGATGACTACTGCCACATCTATTTTTCCGTCTCCATCCAGGTCGCCTGTACTTAGGCCTTCCGGGGCGTTGCCGGTTCCGCAACTCAAGTCCAAGCGGGTATCAAAAGAAAGGGTTCCGATCACACTGGTATTTCTGTAAAAAGAAATGTCATCGGATAGTTGGTTGCTAACGCAAAGGTCCGGATGCCCATCACCGTCAAAATCTGCAATCGCCACACTTTGAGGCGTAAGGTCTGTGAGGATGTCAATCCTGGCTGCAAAAGACATTGTGCCCGAAGAAGAGCTGGTGTTTCGAAAGATCGAGATGCTGTTGGAAAGGAAATTTGCAACAGCGATCTCCGGCCGGCCATCACCATCGAGGTCTCCCAGGGCAATGCTATAGGGATTACTGCCTGTAGCCAGGTCAATGCGATTGGAAAAACTAAGGCTTCCCGGGGCACTGGTATTGGTAAAAATTGAAATGCCCTGATTGGCAATGCTGGAGGCAACTATGTCCGGTTTACTGTCTCCATTAAGATCTCCTGCAGCCATGGTATAAGTAGCCACACCGGTTGGGAGATCTAATTTTGAAGCAAAGGAAAGTCCACCCACTGAACTTGTATTTCTAAGAATGGACACAGACGCTGGCTGTCCGTTAATGCTATAGTTATTAGGTGTTGCCAGGTCGGGCTGTCCATCCATATCGAAATCAGCTATGGCGATACCATTTGGATGGTAGTTTGTTGAAAATGTATCGGGCACAGCGTACGTATTGACATCGACTGGAAGGTTCGAAGAAGAGCTAACAGTGAATGGTAATTTGGAATATCCGGTAAGGCCGCTGCCGTATAAAGAGCGAACGGAGATAGGACCATAAAGAGCTCCATAGGGAACCTTCACGGTCAGCACAAATCCCGTGGAAGAGATAACTTGAGCGGGGACAGAGCCGAAATAAACAAAATTTTCAGAAGCTGTGGGGCTGAACCGGCTTCCGGAGATGGTGATTACAGTTCCCGGCGCTCCGGACGTAGGAGTAAAAGTGGCCACGTTGGGAGGCTGAGCTTGAAGAAGAGCAACAGAAAGAGCACAAAGTATTGTGCAAAGGATACGGTGCGTGCAGGTGGTGGTGTTCATAGCAGTTATATGTCAAGCACTTGACAATCTGCCGAATGTAGGGAATTTTGTTAGACTTATATAATCCTGTATTGGTTTTTTATATGAATGTGCGAAGTTGCCAGGCAATTGGTTCAACTGTAAGCTCCCCATAAATCCGGGCCACTTGAAGTTAGGATTTTTGAGTTTTTTAGTACTTCTAAGGGAACGGATTGGATATACTCGGCTGGCGGTACAAAACCTAATGACTGATGCGGTCTACAGCAGTTGTAATTCTGTCGCCATTCTTCGGTCAGGGATCTGTTCATTTTCTTCGTACTGAGTGTATTTTTTCGTTTGACAGTTTTCCAAAAATGATGAACTGCTACTTATTTGAATCAAAGCTTTCACACAAATGTTACCCAGTTTCTTTTTTCAGTGACCATTAGCTGTTCGATCGACAATGCATCCTCTATGTTGAAAAAAGAATTAAGCCCCAGTTTGGGGCTTAAATACACGTAATTAATTTTATTGACTTTATTTCTTTAATGTATTAGCTAAAAATTTATCACCTATTGACACACGATATACACTTCGCGTAATTTTTTCTTTTGATCGACTATAGGTAGTTAGAAAAAACGTTTTTAATATTTTCCTACAACCACTGCATGGCCGGTCGCAATGCCCAGGCAAGTACAGCTAAACCTGCAATGAAAAGCGGAGACAAAATATGCCCTGCCCCCAGATGGCAAAAGGCGTTTGAAGCAGTTGCGCCCGTCATGCTAAAGAAAATACCTGCATATGCCCACTCTTTCAGTATAGGAGTTCGAGGCAAGAGAATCGCGATGCCCGCCAGGAGTTTCCAGACGCCCTGGATGGTCAAAAAATACATAGGATATCCCAACTGATGAACGATGCCTTCCACATTGCCTGAAAAATGAATGATTTCCGTGACTGCTGCAGAAAGCATACTGAATTCTACCAGCACCAGGGCTATCCAATAAACAATACGGCGTCCTCTACTGCTTTCGTGTTGATTTTTTTCGTCGAAACCAGAACTGTTTGCCATGGAGGTTAATCGTCGTGAGGTTGGCCTTAAGCTCCAGGAAGCTATTTCGATAAGAGTAAAGAAAAATGGTCCCCAGGCATGAGCTACATCGCCCGAGGCAAAATGTGACACAGCAGCTCCGGAATAGACGAAGAAAATACCGGCATAGGCCCACTCCTTAATCCGCGGAAATCCCGGTGCCAGCAGAGCGACCACTGCCAGGATCTTCCAAACACCAATGATTGTAAGTACATATAAGGGATAGCCCAACTGATGCATAACAGTACTGACAAATGGATTTTGGGCGAGGTCCCACTCTGCTCCGGCGGCTGTTTCCAGAACGATGATCGCGGTCGTTAACCAGTAGGCTATTATCCTGAATTTGGGAAAAGCGAATGGCTTTATAGATAAACTCTTATTCATAGCATTTTGTTTTTTGATTTTGTGACTGATTTCTAGTCATAAGCCCTGAAAAAGAAAAAATGGGACAGCCAGGACAAAAAAACTCTATGGGTTCGGTACTCTTTAATCAAAGCATGATTTATAAACAATAGATTATGGATAACTCATACTTTGTACGCATGGATAATATCACTTTTATTGGCACCATCCACTCGCCCTTGCAACAACTGAAGGATTGTCCTTTACTCGAGAACGAGGGAGCTCCTCCTGCACTCATTCGGATTGCTCCTGAATTCAGGGCGGCACTGGAAGGAATAAAAGCAGGACAAAAAGTATGGTTGTTGACCTGGTTACATCAGGGGAATCGTTCTACTTTAAAGACTAAGCCTCGGAATAATCCAGCGGCTGCAATCAAAGGCGTTTTTGCGACCCGCTCTCCGGATCGCCCCAATCCAATCGGCCTGCACCTGGTGGAGATCACAGGCTTCACCGAGTCGGGAGAACTGGGAGTTGCCCAACTGGAAGTGCTCGACGGCACTCCTTTGATTGACATTAAACCATTTTTGGGTTAACGGTGAAGTGTATGCAGTTCATTTAATGGGTGCCGGAGCACCACAGCAATTGCACGCACATTTTCTAAAATGCCGTATTTAATCTTTTAATAATTCTGGAGGGAAAAGCCGGGAGAACCTATTTGGAAAATTCAAGCCGCAAGAAGGTGGATCATGAAAAAAATGGTAACTGTAGTTTATGGGTGTTCTGTTTGGGAATTGGAATACAAACGATGTAAAGCGCGCATCAATGCAGGATGCGAGATAGTAGCGTGGTTCTCTTCAGGCAGATAATCAAAATACACCCGTAACTCCGTACGGCCTTCTTTTGTTAATTTATCAGCAAGCAAATTGGCATCCACCTCCATCATATGAGGAGTTTTGCCAGGCCAAATGCCTTCCTTTCCCACAGCAATATAGACCTTCGTTGATCGCCGGTCGTTACCCTTGGTGTAGGGCATACTCAATAATGATCCATTATCCCACCACAAGCTGGGACTAATAATGATATACTGATAAAATAGGGCAGGTTTTTTAATTAATATTTCTGAAGCGAGCAACCCACCCAATGACTCGCCGATGAGGGTCCGAAAAGAATCTGTTCGATACGCCTGGTTGATATAGGGCATAAGATCCTTTTCCAGGAACTGAATGAACCGATCGGAATGGCCAGCATTGGGATATCTTTTTTGTTCTTCTTCGATGGTTGTAGGGTATGTGAAATCCCGTTGCCGATTCACGTTCGCAATTCCCACGACGATTGTTGGAGGCAACAGATGTATCCAGGGAAAAGTATAAAATTGCACCAATCCTACAACATGGATAAAATCTTCATCAATCCCTCCATCCAGCAAGTAAATCACTGGATAGTGAATTGTATCCTGGATGTTGTATCCTTCAGGAAGGTAAATATTCACTGTGCGGTTTTCTGTTAATTCCTTAGAATAAAAAGTCCGGCTGGTTCCCAGGACGATTGGTTTCGATGATTCGTTCTGGTTTTGTGCCCCGGCAACAATAGTTCCACAAACAAAGGCCCATAAAATCGATATGTGTTTGAATTGCATAATGATCACTTTAAATGCGCATAAACATAGACATTCATGTTTATCTTTTAGTGCCGGCTGTTTTTCCCAATTGGAGTATGCTCATAAGTACCGCAGCCACGTATAGTGAGGATGAGCAGCCTTATAGCGACCAAACCAACGGCAGGGGTAATAGAGCATCGCCACGACTGTTGCCCATAACACATAAACGAGGCCCAGTGATGTGCCACTTGGCTGACCTTGTGGCCGGCCAAAACTACCTGAGCTAAAATTCCACTGAGCTGGTGATATTCCTTGCAGTAGCAGCACTCCCAATAAGATCAGATGAATTAAATAAAAATGAACGACAAAATAAAATAGGGGTACTTTTCCATAGGTTGTAGTGACTTTCATAAAATGGGAAGGACGACGCTCGCTTGTCCAAAGCAATAAAAACATTACGCCCAAAGTCAATAAACTAAACAGTAAGGAGGGTGGATATTTCGTGACATTAAGAAAGGAGAGTAGTGTCATCACCCAATCTTTTTGCTTTGCCCAGGGAAAGGAATCACCATAGACATTTGCCATACGCAGCACAAAAAATAATAGCAAACTTGAAATCCCCACCCAAAGAAAACTTTTTCTTCGCAGCGCGGTTGGTTGAACAAAAAACTGGCCGGCTCCGTAGCCCACCAGCATAATGGCCAGCCATGGAATTGGTGGATACGCCATCACCCCGATTCGGTGGACAGAAAGTGCTACAGGCCCTGGAAAAAATAATAGCGACCAAAGTGATTTGTTCATTGAGCTCTGTAAAAAAGGTAACAGGCCCACAGCATCGTGTGCACACAATAGGAAAAGACCTAGCAACAATACTACCCGAGAGGAGAGAGGCAATAACAGGGCGAGAACCAAAAAACCAACTCCTATTGCTGCGATCACTTCAAAAAGCAACTGGTGAAATCCAAGATCGAAAAACATTCCAAAATTTACCAGTGTAAATTCCAGCAGTACCAGCCACAACCCCCGTTGCAACAAAAAGCTGCGGCTCTTCGATCGATCCTTCATTTTTTTTACTGACAGGTACACGGAAGTTCCCGCCAAAAAAACAAACGTCGGCGCGCACAAATGTGTGATCCATCGCGTGAAAAAAAGTACAGGAGTAGTCGAGGAGAGATCCGTGGGACTTTGTGTGAGTGATGTCCGATGCATTAGGTCCCGCACATGATCCAGTGCCATCAGAATCATCACGGTCCCCCGCACTGAATCGATGCTCACCAATCTTTGTTTCATATCAGGGAATAATTTTCGTTTTTATACGTTGTAAGAATGTTGTTGAAATGGTTCCCTGTCGATTGAAGAATTTCGATTGCGGATCTTTGAGCGGGCATACCGGGTGCTGGTTAGCATAAAAGCTGTCCCACTAAACATCAGGGCAGACAGTGCAGCGGCCATTTCGCCGCGTCCCGCAGGAAAATTGGTCAGGGAATGTGGTAGGTGAATAATCCAAAACCAAATAAAGATCATAAGTCCCAATAACAGCGCGGCTATCCGGTCCCATACACGAATGCCGATAGACAAACCCGCGGCCATGAGTGCTGCCCCAGTTGCATAGACCCAAAATCCTGCGCCAGGAATCCAGTGAGGGACCAATACAACGGTGAAGTTGTGATACAAAAAATGCGCATATCCATACAACATCATCGTGAAGCAAAAAAAGTATCGTCCCATTGGAATGCATCCCTGTAAAAAGCGATCAAAAGCTCCCTGCTCCTGGCGGCTCGCAGGAAGGAGTCCCGCCAATAAAAAAGCACCTCCTGCAATCGCAAGCTCTTTTAGAGCAGCATCCCACACTCCCAGATTAGTTTTATCATACGGTACCACCAGATACAAAAAAGGAATCTGGCCAACAGCGATGCCAACCAACAACAAACCACCCAGAATCAATACGCTGCGACGAACTGGCTTTCCAGCAGCGGCGAGCAGGCCCACTACGACCATGAATACACTAAACAAACAGGCGATGACACGGTAGCCAGGAAAGGTATGAGGCCACGCCGGAAAAATCATCTGAACGAAATCCGCATAACAAAGTTGCAGGACACCGACTACTGCAGTAGCTAGCCCAAACAACCAACGTCCAAAGACAGGAAGGGATGATATCATAAGTTGACTATTTTAAAATGGACCTTTGGAATCGCTCTCTTTAACCTCTCACATTTATGGCTGTACAGGAGCTTAGCCATATGCTTACTTCTTTTTATTAGCTATCTGATCGACTTGATGAAGCACACCGATTTTTCCTAAGTTGTTAGAATGGTTAGCAGCGCAAAAGCGTATTCCTTTCCAGGAGAGGGAAGCGAATGAGTGTTCCTGCTGGATCCTATCAACTATTTTCACCAGGGATTTTTTCCAAATGCGATAGATGGCACTACCCATGCTAATCCGTTTCACTCCAATTTGCGCGAGCTCGGCTATCGACGGTAAGCCAGGACACACCAAAACATTTACGGGTAATTTGGATTGGGACACCACCTGTCGAAGACTGGCTTTGTCATGCAAGCAGGGAACAAAAATTCCATCGGCGCCTGCTTGTTCATAAATGGGTATTCGATTGAGTGTCTCATCGAGCGCCCCAGGCAAACCTTTCAAAAAAGCGTCGGTACGAATGTTTAAAAAAAGATCCAACCCATTGCGCGACAAATGGGACCGGATGGCGCCAATCAGTTGTTGCATGTCGCGAGCGTCCCTGAGGGGCGTACCTGATTTTTCGTCCCGGGAATCTTCCAGGTTGATGCCTGATATACCCATCCGGCATAAGGTTTCGACGTTTTGCAGGACACCTGTCTGTTCACTACTATACCCGCGCTCCAAATCTACCGAGAGCGGAAGATTCGTATTGTTCTTTATGCGTTGTACTACTTCCAGCAGCAATGAAAAGGGCAGTTGCTCGCCATCCGCATATCCCAAAGTATCCGCTAGCGCTGCGCTGGAGGTGCCCAGGGCCAGTGCGCCTTTTTTTGTGAAAAGACGGGCGCTGCTCACGTCCCCGACATTGTTCACGAGCAAAGGCTCTGCCTGGTGATGCAGCTCACGAAAATAACTCACGGTATTGATCATGCGCAATTGGCTGGAAGGACGTTTACTATTTTCAAATTACCCGCAATGGAGATAAAGGACTTTAGAATTCTTGCTTATAAAACGGGAAACCGTGTATGAAGCTCGATTATAAGAATAAAAAAAGGGAGTTGTCTTAAAACGTCCAGCGCAAATAGGGCACCGGTAGAAATCCCTGTTGGTATTGCGATACCACCCGCCCGGAGGAAATGCTATAGCTCTGGATCAACACATTTTTATGTCCGGTAATGTTTTCCAGGTCTATTCCGAACTCCAGTGTTGACCGCGCCCGGTTACTTCGG
Organism: Flavisolibacter sp.; assembly: GCA_045805145.1. Taxonomy (GTDB): domain Bacteria; phylum Bacteroidota; class Bacteroidia; order Chitinophagales; family Chitinophagaceae; genus Flavisolibacter. The sequence continues at coordinate 22,217 of JBJMLU010000090.1, forward strand.
TAACCGATTTTGAGATCTGTGCGAAAATAAGCTGGGAGGCGCAGTGAATAAGGCGCGGTTGTCTCGTCATAGACAGTGGTCTGCTGGGCTTCAGAAGCCGTTTGATCAACCGGAGACATATATCGTCCACCAACAGTGCTGGCTTTGATGTTAAAAGAAATCGTGTTTTTCCCTCCACCCACGGTCATCTCTTTGCCTGCAACAACATTCAACGCATAGTGTGTATTAAATGCAGTATTATGCCAGATGCGGTCACTACCCTGGTATTTCGAATCAAACAAACTGGCAGTCACCAAAAAATATGTTCCCTTTACCAGATAATGTTCAAGTGTGAATTCAGTTCCCACATTGCGGCCCCTTCCTTCGTTCACCAGACTATCTTTTTGTTGGTCAGAAAAGCCGGCGCCCTGGTTGAGCATAGAAAAACTTGTAGCTCTTTGTTCAACTGGAACCCGATCAATGTACTGATAGTATACTTCCGTTTTCAAATGCATTCGTGCGCTCAGATGGTAATCATAACTACCCACTAACTGTTGGCTTCGGGTAAAGCCAAGATCACGATTTGTATAAAAACTTCCCTGCGAGCTAGAAGTTTGATAAAAATAAACCAATGGGCTTTGCATTTGAGTCACCCAGGCATAACCCAGTGCCAGAATATTTTTTTCACGGGTCACATATTGCAGGCCCAAACGCGGTTCCAATGAGAAAGCAGGGTGAAGTGTAAGGGCTTGTGCGTGCATACCTAGATTCAACGACAGCGGTTCTGAAAACCGGTGTTTGACCTGTGCATATCCCTGCACAAGCAAGAGGTGAGCGTTTTCGTTGAGATTGATTTTTTCTATCGTGCCCGCCTCATAAAAGCGGCGGTCAAATAAATTTTCGGTAAACAGCGTGTTGTTCGTGCCTATTACCAGACTATTTTTTCTGTCCCATTTGTGATTCAGCCGGTAATTTATTGAAACTCTTCCCGTGGTATATCGGTGATCGGAACGGGCAAACACCTGTCCATTATTTTGTCCCAGTGAATCCTGTTGGACTTTTTCGAGTGTTCCAGCTACCCCAATGGTCAGCTGCCCAAAAGTTCGCTCCTGAAAATGCGTTTCAAGGGTCAGACCTGCAATTCCAGTTGCATATTTGGTATACAGATTTTGATTGGCCGCTCCATACAAATCCTCTTTGTCTGCGTCTGCTCCCAGAAATGTAATCTGACTGGGTCCACCCAGTCCGAAAATGGAAAGGGTGCTTTTGGAAGAAATGGGAAAGCGCAGGTGAAATGTCAGGTCCTGATACTGAGGCACCGACTCTCCTGTTCCAAAATTTAAGCCCACCGCATGAAAAACGCCCAAAGTAGAATAGCGGTAGTTAACAATGTAACTGGAGCCGGATTTTTTGCTAATGGGACCGTCTGCGCCCAGCTCAAAACCAGTAAATCCGATACTGGCCAAGTATTGTGCTTTGTCTGTGTTGCCGTTTTTCAGGCGTAAGTCAAAAACACTGGACAATCCATTTCCGTATTGTGCGGGGAAAGCGCCTGTTAAAAAATCCGATTTGGCGAGGTTATTCGTATTGAGTAAGCTCACCGGTCCACCGGTAGAGTTCAGCGAACCATAATGATTTGGATTAGGAATATCCATTCCTTCCAGTTGCCAAAGTACGCCACTGGGAGAATTGCCGCGGACAACAATATCATTGCGCGAATCGTTGGCGCTGGATACACCGGCAAAACCTGCCACCATGCGAGAGGGATCGCCAAGAGCTCCGGCATAGCGCGAAGTTTCTTCTGCCCGGAACGTGCGCCCGCTGACAGCGACCATTTCATTATTCAACACTCGACGTGATGTGCCTTTTACAATCACTTCCTGTAGCCTTTGCACCTGTTCGGTCAGAGCCACATTCAGCTCTACCTCGGCTCCTGAGGTGACCAAAATCTCCGAAAGAACCTGAGGTTGGTATCCGGTATAGGTGATGATAAGTGTACGTCGTCCAACCGGAACAGCAGTGAGCGTAAACCGTCCTTGGGCATCACTCATCGTGGTGATTAAAGAATCATTCCGCAGCTGTATGGTGGCACCAGCCAAAGGAGAGTGTGAGACGTCATCAAGGACCTGCCCTTTGATGATCTGTATAGGAGCACCTTGTCCACAACAAAAGGAAGGAAAAAAAAAGGAAAAAGAGACAATGGTTAGCAAAACAAGTTTCTTCATGGGAATGGAGTGGTGTTTTTTGAATGTGCAAATTTGCGGGACCTGCAAAAGAATAACTTGTGTTTTCTTGCTTTTTCGAAATAACTTTTTTCTTAGCTAAACATCGCGCGCTTTTCGTTCGTCCAGTCCATGGAGTAGTAGCCAGAGAAAAATAGAGAGTAGATGTTAAGCTTTATTTTCTTTATTCTTCTGTGTGAAATCACCCAATTGATCTGATTCGATGGTATACCAGTATTTGGCATCTTCCAGGATAATAACATAATACAAACGGTCTGGTGTACTGACCTCTGTGACTCCGTAAATTTTCCGCTGGCTCCAGCGCTGAAAAATTTTTTGGGTAAGGAGTGGCGGAAGTAAATCTGCTTTAAAATACCGTAGCGAGTGTATGACTTTACCGTTAGAATCATATTCGAATCGGCATCTGACTTCTCCATTTTCAAAGTAGACACCATATCCCTTTTCAGTTTTGCTCCACATGACTTTTTGAGCACTGGGATAGATTTCCTGAAAATGTTTTTCTATCTCTTGTGGGATCGTGGGATCGGATCCCCACACGTTCAAGCGCAGCAATAGGCTACAAGCTAAAATAATTTTTTTCATGGTTTTTGATTTCCGCGTAGGCGCAAATTAGTTGGAGGGGATCGCTGCAAAAATGTAATATCCATTAGTGGCAAAGCCTTCTTCACCGAAAAAAATGTCACTTTAAACCGTTGCTCGCGGATGACTAAAAAACAAATCTGAACTAAGAAAATGCATGCTGAATTCACTAATAGTACCGTAGCTTTTTTTAGAGCTTGCAAAAGAAAATAGGATCAGTGGCAAGTGTCTGGGAAAGAAATGCGACCGTAAAAAGGGAATTAATGTGATTTTGCTGCCTTCAATCGGTACGCCTTTTATAAAATAAAAACAACCCTACCAGCTGTTCGGCAAGGTTGTTTTCCTATCACTGTTGACCTCCGTAAAAAAGAGGCCTGATTTCGACACTGCCTCCTTCGTCGATAGCAGGACAACCATGTGCCAGGGTGGTGGCATCTTCAAGGTTCTCGGCCCTGATGATAATAAAACTGCCGAGCATTTCCCGGATCTCCATAAATGGCCCGTCCGTAATGACGCCTGCCGGCTTCAATACTTTCCCTTCCAGGGCAAGACGCGGTCCATGGCTGACTAATTTATTCTGAGCGGCTATGCCACCTGACCATTCTTGCCACTTTTTGGATAAGGTTTGCATTTTTTCTGGAGACGCCTGACCATACTGCAAATAATTCGGCTGACGAAATAACAACATGAACTCTTTCATTTTTCTTGAATTTATAAAGGTGAATGTTTCGTATTTCTAATGATGCGTGCAAAGACACAATCTCAGGTAATTACATCCATCCGGTCTTCCACTGTTTATAAGATATAAAGACTACCAGCAAGATCACCAGAGGAATCAGGATTACGCCGAAGCTATCACTCCGAAACCAATGAGAGGCGGCTGCTCCCATCAAACAAAAAGCATAGCCGACATATGCCCATTCTTTTAGTAAAGGATAGCGACCCCATAAAATCGCAATGGCACCCAAAAGTTTGGCTACTCCCAATATTTTCAATACATACAATGGATAACCCAGGTGTAGGATGTTCTGGACATTATTGGGTGCTGCCGCTAAAAAGAAAATGCCCGCCAATAGCATGGTAACACCAAACCCAATTGTGAGAATCCAGTAAATCCAACGTGCTGTCTTGATCCATTTGGCTTTCTTTTCTTTTTCACTGAGGTGAAGCCTACCTGCTTGGCTGAGTGGTGACATAGTGAATTTTTTGTAAGGACACTAGTTCTATTTTCATCATAAGCCTCGAACAAAAGGCAATGAGACATTGATGGTTATTTTTTTTGGCAGAAAGAGCAGTTGATGAAAAGGGTCTTTAATACTCAGCTGATTCAAATAGGCGGTGGTGTTAACTGCCTTATAGTGCCCTTCGCTACAAGTCGGAACATCTATTCAAGGCATATTCAACGAAAAACATTTCATAAACTTCATCCAGCAATTACAATAGCAGGAAAAACCCATCGAAAATCGAGTAAACTATGGAAGAATGAATCCATAAACTCATATGGTTACGCTGCCTGTTGTTGGAATCGTAGACGGTAGCGGCTTGGCGTTTCCATATGCGTTTTGGAGAACACATAAGAAAAATAATCTAGCCGGCTGAAACCAGACCTGTAACAGACATCTGTAATGGGCAAATCCGTTTCACGAAGCAGTTTTTCGGCATGCATTAGCCGAATCTGCAGTAGGTACTGATGCGGCGCTTGTCCGGTAAATTGCTTAAAAATCCGGCAAAAATGAAAGGCACTCATGCAAGCCTGTTTTGCCATTTCATGGATGTGTAAATCCTTGGAAAAATGCTGTTGTAAATAAAGCATGGCAAGTTGAATTGACTGCCGATGTATTTCTTCCGTTATTTTATTTTTATAAGATTTATGAAGTGTGACCGGCTTTTCTACTACAGTCCTTATCGGCAAGAATAATTCTGAGGCGGGGAAAGTGCTGTCCTGATCGAATCGATTATATTGGAATGGGACCAGGATATCCTGCTCCTGGTAATTGTCCTCAGGCAAAAAGATCAAGGGATGATCGCTAAAAGATCCTGTTTGAGGGACTTCTAAAGAACACGATTCGCTATCTGTCCAATATAGTTGCCATTGACGTGTTGAAGGTTGACACAACCGAAGGGCGATGCCTTCTTTGATGCGGTTCTCTGGAAGGCGAATTTGGTGCAGTTCGATATTGCCAAGGCCCTGTAGGATGGGGAAGGTTTCTTTGATACCTTCTGCTTCCCGCCATTGCTGGCCACCTTTCAATCGGCTGGTGAGGATACGATGACGGACGTAATGGCGACCCATCAAAAAAACAAGGTCTTTTTTAGTGACTGATGTTGTGGTTTCCACTTTCAAAGCGCCATTGTTAGAAAATTGAGATGGGATCTTTTGGTTCTCGTTAATATCTGAGAGGAAGCCCGGATACACAGCAGGAAGCGGATGTTTATCAGGCAGGATCCGTGGCGCCTCAATTGTTCTTTGAAACGACATTATCCAGTTCCATTCCCAGGTTTTTCCCTGATCTACAGAAAAAGCCTGCTTCCAGACAGGATGATCCTTGTCCGTTGCATCCCATTCGAATTGAACCAAAATTTTTTTGCCATTACACTGATCCCTGCCATAGAAATGACCGATTGGGCCATTCATGGAGCCTACTATGGGCTCTGAGTCCAGCATCGCAGTTTCACTGTTCGCCCAATAGATGCTCCATAGTTTGGTTTTTGGATTAAACAATCGCAAGGCCATGCCTTCTATAAATCCTGCTTCGCAAACCATGTGATGGATCTCGCAATTGCCGAGACCCTGAAGAATTTTCCGCATATGATGGCTTCCCTCAAATTCGATCCATTCCTGGCAGTGCGACAGTCGTGACCTGAGTTTCTTATGATGCACAGTGAAGTGGCCCACCAGGAAATCAAAATCATGAGGGGAAGATAATTTGGAAGCGGTTATTTTGCCAACTTTGGGTGCGTTGGAAGATATTTTCATAGTATTAAAAAATTGCTGAACGGGTAAAAAAAAATTACAGAATTGAAAACAACCTTGGAAATTCGTGTTGTTATTTTTATATCTTGTTTCAATTCATAACAGTTGTAAAGCTAGAATAGCTCTATAAAAATTCAGCTTTTGAATCGATGGTTTTGACCGGTATTTTCTTACAATTCAACGCATTTTATGTCCAAAGAGCAAACAAATAAATGTTTAGATCAATTAGACTGGAATATCCTGGAAGTGCTCCAGTTAAACGCACGTATTCCTATCGTCGAGATCGGAAGAAAAATTGGTTTATCCGCGCCTGCCGTAGCAGAACGTATTAGAAAACTGGAGGAGGAAGGCATCATCAAGGGATATAATGCCATAGTAGATTACGACAAGCTGGGTTTAACAGTCCCCGTCTTTGTACAATTTAAAGGGACGAAGATCAAACACGAAGAGATGCTTAAAATGGTGGATAAAATGAACGAGGTGGTAGAATGGTATGGTACTACAGGGGATCACTGTTCTCTTTTAAAAGTAATAGTAGCTTCTACCAGGCAATTGGAGAAAATCATCGAAAGACTACAGCAGTTTGGTGAAACCAATACATCAATTATCTTATCCAGTAATTCATTTCCCAGGGCGGGCTTTTATAAAGAAATCAATAAACGAATGCAACACCATACTGGGGCATGAGGCTTTTGTCAGTTGACCTCTGCTTCATTCAGTGCTTTTAGTGTATACTGATTCCTGATAGAATCAACTAGTAAAACCTCATCCCATTTTTAATTCTTCAGTCGGACCATTATTGAAAACAAGTTAGGACCATGATGCAGTAGCGGTAGCCAACTCCAATTACAATTCGCGAATCCAGATAGGAACAGGACTATTAATCTTCCAGGTTTTCTGTTGCTCTGATCTCATTATGAATTGATATGATTCCGCAGTTACGATATAGTAGCTTTTCGTGTCGTCGTCCACTTTTTCGAAAAAGAAGTCTTGCCCATGTATTGTTTTGAAATGGGAATTCATACTCCTAATTTGATCAATTGAAGAGGAACGTAAAAGCTGTTTTCAACAGGTTATAAAAAGAAAAAGGCCAGGTAGAAGGGTGACTGTTCACCATTTTTTTTGTTGTTTCCTCCGAGGGTTTCTTTACTGGAAAGCTGTTGGCACATGCCCTCCCTCGATCACCCACAATTCAGTTTTGGTAAGATGTGGCTTATCCATTGGTTTAAATGGATAAAAGTTGGTATTCGCGGCCAGTGTGTACAGATATCTCAGTGTGCTTTCAACGAGTTATCCTTCTACATTCACAGTTGACCATATCCATTTCTGTTCTTCCCGAGGTTTCTAAATAGACGTAAGTAAAAATTTTTGCCTGGTGCAATCATCAGAATGGAAAAAATTTAAGTGGCTAAATGAAAACTCATTTTTAGGTCCATTTTCCCTAAAAAAGGATTTAGGTAATTGCCCTGGTTTTTTTAGGGGAACTCCCATGCCTTAGGTATGGACTGAGTAGCACATCTGTAACACTGTAACAACAGCATCGCTGATTGTTTTGCCGACAGCGGGTTAAGGCCCACCACTTCAAGAATTTAGTTCGGAAACAAAAATCACCCTTTCAGCTAAAAAAAAGGGGAGTTGGGTAAATCACACTTTTCAGCCAACAGCTTTTTTAGGAGTTTACTTGCCTAAAGCAGACTCCATCTGAGAAAATTTTACACACAATAACACAATTGATTATGCGAAAAATCCAACTTGTTTTACTGGCACTTTTGATTGGTTGTTTTGCCTTTAGCCAAAACCATTTGGTTACGGGTAAGATAATTGATGAAAAGGGAGATGCCTTTCCTTTTACCACCGTAAAAGTAAAGGGAACCAAGTTAGCCACCACCGCAGATGAAAACGGGGTTTTCAGGATTAATGTTCCTGAAGCAGCTGTTCTGCAGTTCAGTTATGCAGGCGCTGTTTCCAAAGAAGTAAGCGTAGGATCTCAATCTTCTTTAACGGTTATCCTTACCCGTACCAATCTAGATTTGACTGCTGTTGTGGTCACAACTTCACTAGGGCTTAAAAGGCAAGCCCGGGAATTGGGCTATGCTGCTGCTACTCTCAATAATAAAACCTTAACACAGGCAAAATCAATCAATGTTCAGCAAGCACTTAATGGAAAAGTATCGGGATTGGCTGTCACTACCACTAACAGTGGTGTGTTTGAGAATGCAAAAATTAACATCCGCGGTATTCGTTCCCTTACCGGTAATAACCAGCCGATGCTAGTAGTTGACGGGTCACCTACGCCTTTGGGTTATTTGTACTCTATACCACCTGATGATATCCAGGATGTGACGATCCTGAAAAGCGCGGCATCTGCCGCTATTTATGGACCTGACGCGGTGAACGGAGTTATTGTTGTGACCACCAAAAGAGGTACAAGTAAGAAATTCTCGGTAACAGTCAATTCTACGGTACAAGCTGCAAGGGTAGCTTATTTTCCAAAAGTTCAAAACGAATTTGGAGCCGGCGCCGGTGAGATTGTGGATGCCTATGGCAATTATGGATATGTTCCATACGAGAACCAGCTCTATGGGCCCAGATTTGACGGTTCTACATTAGAAATTGGCAGAGTGCTCCAGGATGGCTCAGTCCAGACAGGACCCTATTCGCCCATTCATGCCGATGATCGTATGAATTTCTGGAACACTGGTGTGACAATACAGAACTCTGTTTCTCTATCGAACGAGGATTTTTACATGAGTGTGGAAGATGCCGTTATTAAAGGACTTATGCCCGATGATAAAAACAGAAGAACAAGTTTTCGTTTTAACGGGGGAAAGAAATCGGGAAATTTTTCAATGAGTTATGGATTAAACTATATTCTTCAAAATTATAACGTAGTCAACGAAGGAGCACTGCCCACAATCTCACCTGCCTATAACGGTAGCATTTTTTTCCAGGTACTCCAGGTGGGTTCCAATGTTCCATTACTAAGTTACAAGGATTGGAGAAACAACAAGTTTGCCCAATACTCTAATTTTTACAGCGATTTCTTTACGAACCCGTATTGGCTGATAGGCAATCTTCGCCAAGAAGGTAGAGCAGATAATCTTCTGGCAAACGTCGATGCCAGCTACCAGATTTTGCCTTGGCTGAAGGCTAATATCAGGGCCAATACAAACCTGGGGTTTAGCAACTTTGAAAATGACAATGCACCCACGATTGTATCTGATTGGGCCTTGGCCAACAGACCACCGACTTATTATTCCAACCGCCCAGGCAGTGTGTTTAACGACCAGTCTTACAATGCCCGTATTAACGTGGATTACTTCCTAAACGGAACTGAGGATTTTAAACAATTTTCTCTGAAATATATTTTAGGTGGAATGACCCGCGACGACCGCTCGAATGATGTAGCTGTTGGCGGAAACAACCTGGTTGTTCCTTACCTGTACAATGTTTCTGCAAGGAGCGGAGATGCTAATGTGCCCGGCTATCCGAACAATGCCACTATCCAATCGAGGTTGTATTCAGCTTATGGAAACGTTGGAGTTGGTTTCAGGAACTGGGCTTTTGTTGAGGTTACAGGAAGAAATGATTGGGACAGCCGGCTTTTGAAGCAAAACCGCTCTTTCTTCTATCCGGGAGCCAACGCTTCGGTTATTCTCTCTGATGCCATTCCTTCTTTGCAACATAGCCGGTATGTATCGTATATTAAATTAAGGGCTGCCTATTCCAAGTCTGGGAATGTCAACCTGGGCGTATATGCTCTCAATACTACTTACAGCCAGGCAGGAGGATTTCCCTATGGCACCATAGCTGGGTATACGGCTAATAATACAATTCCAAGCCCTGATATCAAGCCGGAATTTGTTGTTACCAAAGAAGCAGGCTTTGAGATGAGTTTACTTCAAAACCGGGTGAGCCTCGAGGCCACTTATTTTCACCAAAACTGTAATAACCAGGTTCTAACCGTTTCCCAGTCACAGACGACAGGCTATCCTACTGCTATTGCCAACGCGGCAAGTTTTAAAAATTATGGGGTGGAAATGGATTTGGGACTTTCTCCCGTCATAAAAATGGGAAAGGGCAGGATTGATTTGAAACTCAATGCCACTTATGATAACAACGAAGTGCTGAGTACCTTGGGCAACCTGCCAGTGGTTATTGGAGGAACGAACCAGTTTACACAGGTCATCAGCGGCTCGCCTTCAGCAAATAATATTGCTATAGTGGGAATGCCTGCTTTTGCCTTCCAACTCACAGATTATATTCGTGATTCCCTGGGGAGGGTAGTTGTGAGCGCAGGTACAGGCAACCCTTCTGTGTCATCACAAAGCATGATCAAAGGCAGATCGCTTCCACTTTGGGTCATCGGAATCACGCCATCTTACAGCCTGGACAATTTTTCTGTCAGCATGACCTGGGATTACAAGGGGGGATATAATTTTTATGCAGGCATCGGGCCTGATATGGACTTTGCCGGCATCTCTGAGCGCAGCGCCTCCTATGGACGCCAAAGATTTGTTTTCCCAAACTCAGTGTACTGGGATGGTGGAAAATATGTTCCTAACACCAACATCCAGGTAGCAGACGGCAATTCCGGTTTTTGGACAGGCAGTTCTTCCAACACGGGAGTAGCCACCAATTATTTTGCCAGCGCAGCTGCCTGGAGGCTCAGGGAGTTGAACATTTCCTACACGATTCCCCCAGGATGGATTGGCAACGGCAAAGTAATTAAGCGGTTAACCTTAAGTGCGGTGGGAAGAAATCTTTTTTTAATTGTTCCCAAATCTAATCAATGGGGAGACCCCGAATTTAACTCTGCAACTGGCGTCAACACCTTTGGACTGAGTAGCTCTTACCAAACACCTCCATCACGCTTTTATGGTGGTTCCTTGACCGTTCAATTCTAAAAAAATAAAAAGATGAGAAAAATTAAGATTTCTATTATACTACTTACGCTGTCGACAATCATCTTTTCCGGATGCCTGAAAAAAGACTATCTCGATGTGAATACAGATCCCAACAGGGCAAATGATAATAATATTACGCCAGAATTACTTTTTCCCCAGGCCGCAAATGCTGCTGGAACACTGTTAAAACCTTCAGGCTCCAATTATGCGTCCTTTCTTTATAACTGGGTTGGATATTATTCTACTCCGGGCGATTATGCTTTACCTGGAAGCCAGACGACCTATGAGCTTACGGCGCCCTATACTGAAGCCTTATGGAATAATTATTACAATACGCTATTTGATCTTTTTCTGGTCCAGCAAAAGGCCCTGGCAAAGGGAGATTCTGTCCTTGCTGGTGCAGCCATGGTACTATCAGCCAAGGCCTGGCAGGAACTGGTAGACATGTTCGGTAACATACCTTTTTCGGAAGCCTTCCAGAATAGCACAACACGTACGCCCAAATATGACAAGGATGCCGATATTTATGCGGCCCTGCAAAAAATGCTGGACGATGCCATTTCCAATTTAAAACACAGCCCACATAGTAGTTTCAACAGCATCGATATTGTTAACCATGGAAGCACCTCCCTCTGGATAAAATTTGCTAATACCATTAAGTTGAGACTCCTGATCCATCAAAGTGAGGTACAGGGGTTGAATCCTTCCGGAGAAATTGCGAAAATAACAGCCAACGGAGGCGTGGTGCATGAATCTGACATTTCGGTTAACCCTGGCTATAGCAATGATGCAGGCAAGCAAAATCCTTATTATGGTTCCTGGGGCTTTACACCGACAGGTGCAGATGCCATACCCTCTGAGCGGGCGAATGCTTATATCGTGAACATTTTGCAGTCCACTTCTGACCCCCGTCTGACCAGCTTTTTTTCCCCCGTTGGGTCGACTGTGGTAGGAGTAGTGTACGGCCTTACCAATGGTAACCCCTTTGGCGCACAGTCGTCAAAACCAGGACCTGGCTTACTAAAAACTCCTACTGCTGATTTATGGATCATGCCTGCCTTCGAAAGTATGTTTTTGGAAGCAGAAGCGATTGCAAGGGGATGGATTCCTGGTGATCCTAAAACTGCTTATGAAAATGCAGTCCGGGAATCTTTTGTCTGGCTGGGTGTGCCCGATGCGATCAATACGGCCAACGCCTATCTTTCAGGGACTGCCATTGCTGATTGGGCGAATGCGGGATCAACGCCTCAATCCATGGCTAAATTTATTGCCTATCAGAAATATATAGCCCTCACCGGCATCGATCCGCTGGAGGCCTGGGTAGATATCAGGCGATTGAATATGCTACCTAACAACGGCTATATTTCCGCCAACCCGGCAAAAGTATCGACACATCTTCCTTACCGTCTTCCCTACCCGCAATCTGAATATAATTCCAATACAAGCAGTGTGCAGGCGCAGGGAAGTAATGATATTCTCACACATAAAATTTTCTGGCAGCCTTAAACTTATCAACATGAAAATAGCGATTAAAAATATATGCTTTCTTATAGTAGTCTGTTTTGCCCTGGCATCATGTCTTAAAGACAAAGACTATGAGAATGGCCTGATTCAATCGGTTCGTTCCAATGGTCAAAATCAAAATATAATCGAAATCCAATTAACTGCAAACGATACCACCCAGTTTCTTCACCAGGCTTTCGATCTTTCCAATAACGATACGGTCATCGATGTTATCCCTGTGGTGCTGGCATCTCCCAATGGTGCAACCGAAGATATACACGTAACCCTTGTCGCAAATCCTTCCCTGGTTACTGCTTACAACGCTGCCAACGGATCGTCCTACAACGTTCCTTCCTCTTCGCTTTACACTGTGATCAACCCAGGGAATGTGGTAACCATTCCAAAAGGATCGAGAGTAGGCTACCTGCAAATAAAACTCAAACCCAATAATTTTTTGGGGCAGGATTGGGCATTGGGCTATACTATAGGAAGCATTGACAATGCCAGCTACATCGCCAGCGGTAATCTAAGCGCCGGTGTTTATGCCTTCGGCATTAAAAACAAATACGAAGGAAAGTATCATTCCACCGGGTATTTCCAGCACCCCACCTCACCGCGGGCCATTAACAAAGACAAATATGTATCTACCATTAACGCTAACACAGTAGCCACTGAACTGGGTGATTTGGGGAGCGGTACCCAGATTAATATTACCATCAACACAGATAATACCGTCAATATAACACCGGGATCCGGAACGAGTGGAACGACAGCAGCGGTAGCGGCCATTTCCGGCGATGCTGTCTATAACAACACTTATGATCCTGCCACAAAAACATTTTATTTAAAATATGGCTATCCAAATCCTGCTACGAGGATTATAACGGAGGTGCTTAAGTTAAAATAATTCAGAAATTTTCTCATGTGAATCTTTTTTTTTAGGTTCACAACGCGGGTGGTTTCTACTACCTGCTCTTTTTTTAAAACAATTGAAAACTTGCCAATAAACCTGAATAGACAGATCAATAAAACAACTACCCAGGTTTACTTGCTTCTTCCTTTACTGGACGGAAGAAAATATGAATATTCTCTCAGGTACAACGCCGATGATCAGACGTTATTTTTGTTTATAGCTACGAAGATAACCTGTGTGAATTCTAAAGAGAGCTTGCACTATTTTCCTAATTCAGCAATACGAGCGGCATATGGTAACCTGATAGTGTCCTTCCATATTCGGGCACTTACAAATTTTCCATCCAGGACTTCAATACAGTCGAACTATCGTTACTGACAATGATTGGTTCTTGTTTTTATGGCTTGCCGTCTATTTCGGAAAGCTGTTCAAAGATTTTGCAGTGGGATAGAGATACCAGGTGCTTGAAAGGGTAATGGTGTCGTTCAGTTCCAGCAATAGATTCGGAGGAAGTCTTTTTTCTATCAGATGCATAACCGTGTTATACTCCGACTCATTTGGGAAAAAAGAAATCAATACCATCAGGTTAGGATCCTGAAAAACAGGAAGTTGTGGAAAAGTATTTGGTTCCATCTCGCTGGTCCAGATGGAATAATCTCTGAAGCCGCACTCACGAAGCAAGGAAAGGTATTCCTTTGCGAACAAGGTCATCAGTTTGGGCAATTTTGTATTCGCTATATAAAGTCTTATTACAGCAATACCCGGTCGGGGTAGTAGGGAGCGGCTATCCACATAAGGTACGGGTTTCAGGCTGTCTTGTTGCAAAACCATAGGTCTTAGCAAGTAGACATTATCATTGTTAGCAAGCATACTGTTGGCCACGGAACGATGTTCTTTCCAAAAAGTCCCATTATAGAAGGACGGAAGAAACTGACTCCTCGACTGCATATTTTCAAAACCCCTGATCCAGCAGAAATGGTCCTCTTCTCCCTTTATCCTATATCGGCCGAGTAAGAAGCCTCCCAATGATTCCTGCGACTGGACAAAATTCTCTTCAAAATAATGAATGAAGGAATCGCGAAGGCCGGGCTTGGTTACATAATTGCGAAGCTCGATGACTCCAATTTTTCGGGAAAGAGTATTTTTTGAAGCTTGTGGCTTCGCATGTTCTCCCGGCATGTTGGTACAGGCGTTGTGCATTGTTGTTAGGTTGGTTAAATTTTTTTGGTTTTGTGCTACAACGGTAGCTCCAGCTTGAAGCAGGCATACCACGAGACAAAGCCGATTAAAAAATACTATTGGCATACAAAAGATCTTGCACAAAATAAACTGGATAGTATCTTTACAACAAGTACGTACGTTTTGGTATACTACATACCAATTGGTTACTATTGTTGATTATCAATTAGATAAAAATTTTTTTTGTGATAAAAATCCCGATGCGAAAAGCTTACTGTCCCGTAGATTATGCTTTTCAAAGAATTGGTGGTAAATACAAGGGTCGCATTCTTTGGTTTTTGCAGTATGGCGTCCTGCGGTATGGAGAGCTAAAAAGAAAAGTAGAGGGAATATCTCCAAAAATGTTAACGCAGACTCTAAGGGAATTAGAGGATGATGAGCTTATCATACGAAAAGTTTACCTGGAAGTGCCTCCCCGCGTAGAGTATTCACTTACCGCTGCGGGATTGCAATTAATTCCATCTATTGACCTGCTGAGAATTTGGGGCATTCAGCAGATGAGGGAGACAGAAAGCGTTCAGGCCTAGTGCGACCCTGGCTGATTGAGTACTTTACCTCAAAAAAATTCAGTCCGAAGAAAGCATTACCTAGCTATAAAAGGGTCGAATATCTTGCAATAAGGATAACTTTTTGTCGCCTGGATAATTATTTGCTGAAGCTTACGCCGTCAATGGTTTAATAAGATCAACCAATGTGTTTTTCGAGTAAAGCAACGTTGAGATTGCGATTCTGAAGAGGGAGTTCCGCCGCGTCGTTTGTACGGTAATTTTCCACAACCGAGAAGCCAAAACCTTTATAGTATTCAATAATTTTATTGTTCTCTGCCCACGTGTCCATCCTTACGTACTTGAAGCCATGCTGCCGGGCCGACTGAATTGCCCAGTCTAATACGATCTCAAAAAGGCGCTGACCCTTCAAGTCCGGGTGAACCACAATGCGGTGTAAATAAACAGCGTCACCCCGGTCCCGCTCACCCCAGATTAAAGGATCATTTTCCCGGGCGCTGAAAAGGCATACCACTTGTTGGTCTTTTATAATTTTGTACTGGAGTTTTTTGTCCATTTCTCCTTTTAGTGCCTCAAGGTCAATACCACTCCATACCATATAGCCTTTTTTGCCTTGCAATTGCAAGGCCTGCTCAAAAAGCCATACGACCATTTCCCAGTCTTCTGCTGTCGTGTTGACTATCTGAATACTGTCCATACCATTTGCTAATTTGCGCAAAATGAATTATTGTAAAATATTTTCAACGGTGTACAAAAATGAAAGTTGTTGTCCGTAAACAGTTACTTCAAAAACAAAAACGGATATAACGGAGGGGTGTAGCCGAAAAAGGAAATGGAAAGAATCCATAATACAGGTTTGGAAGATTAAAACAGGATATGGCCAGGTTGTTATTAAATCTTTCCTTCTGGACGCCAAGTTACCCAATAGCCATTTGCCTAAACTGTACGGGGTAAAATCCTGATCGAATCTCTTCTCAGGGTTTTCCACCTTTCTGGTGCCGAGTCGCATTGTTTGAAAAAAAACTTTGTGGTTAGCCATAGTTGTTTAGATATTCATTGCGGGGAATACCCGACCTCTGCCTACCGGTAAGTATACTCGCTCTCCGTGCATCGTAGCTAATATCCCCATTGTTCAAGATCAAATCACCTGAACGAGGATGAGCCGGTCTTTTTGATAAATTATTTGTTTTATGTTGACCCGCGAGTTTCTATCAATCCAGCAATAGCCATGTTGGTAAGAATTACGGAAAAAAAGGACGGAACATGCAATCGGTTTTCCTGAAGTTCTTGACAGGAGATCATCAAAGACAAAGTGTAGGTCATAAGGATTTTTCCCGCCCCTGCTCTCATAGCGATAGCAGTCGAGGTGGTATTGTACATCCTTTTTTATAGGGAGATAACCCACGAGGTCTTCAATAATGTTGTCATCAAAATAGCCTTCCTCCATTGTCACTACACTATCCGAGAGGACGTTCTTATTGAAGACATGAACCGTTATCCTTGTCTTACCAAAATTCACCACTAGGTGTTTCGTAAGCTGAGTGGTTGTTTCAGTAAGACTAATAGGACCTTCGGCACTGGTCCAAGAAGAGTCGGTGTAGATCTTGCCAAAAGGAATAGAACGAAAACGTGCAAATAAAATGCGGTGGAGGGTATCCACTGTACGGAGGTTTTCATTGAGAAATTCAAACTGAATATTTCCAAAAGTATCGCAGACGGAGACTTTCGTAAAATAATGTATTGGCGGAATGGATTCATAGTGAATGGAAGTATCGTTAGAGCGGAGCGTGATGGTTTGTGCAAAAAGAGAGAAGGAGCCGAGGTGCAAAAGCAGAATTGCTAACCCTGTCGTAGTTTTTAATCGCCGCGATGGTAAGCGTCGATAAACAGAAGCAGAAATGCAGACGGGGAATTTCACTTGTGTAGTATGATTATGAAGACTAGTTCAATAAAGACAGTAAGTCTATCCTATAATGCCTCGGAGGAAAAGTCTTAGCATCGACCAATTTTAGGTGTTGTGGCCCTTTAACACCGTTGAAGATCGCCACTCCCTCGTCATTGCACCCGCTGATAAAACCGTCAACCGAGATCGACATCTTCATCATTAGCTTGCGCATAGTTCAATAATTTGTTTCCCAAAACTAACCGGCCGCCTTGGAAATAAAAGGGCAAGAACGATATTCAAAGGGGCAATTGCGCTAAATTCTAACCAGATTAAGAAAACAACAGACCGAGCCAGGATAAAAACAACACGAAAGCTATATACTCCATCATGATTAAGGGGCATAAGCTCCTTCGGCCTGGCATTGGATTAGCCTTATGCTTTAAAAACTCCAATCGGCTCGTTTTAGGCTGCTCCTAATCGTTAGCAAAGTATATGGAGTAATTGCCGTAATTGCATAGTTTAACTTTCTCTATTTTTTTTAGTTCTTTGAACCATGAAAGGGAACTGGTAGTATGTGTACCACAAATGATTCTGGATGATGCGGTGTTTTTTCTTTTGTCCAAATGCTGATGCGCAACCGTTCCGGCTAATATCTTCCAGCACATTTCAATTTTCATCAAGAATAGCTTCACACACAAAAATGCCATCCATGGATGCATCCATGATGCTGCTTATAAATTCTGTCTTATACCTTAAGTCATTCTCGACTTCTTCAAACTTGGAGATATGAAATCGTTCCTTATTTGTTGCTAAGTAAGCCATTTGGTTTAAATCTTAATGTTTAAGTTGGGATTCTCGTAAAGCTCAATAATTACGTTTCATTGATCAACAGATACTTGTTACGAACCGTGAAGTTTAGTCAAAATTGAAGTGTTCAACTTCAGAATCAATTCATACTCCCTCACCCAATTCTTTGTTGTTATAGAACATAATCAAGCTGGAGCCCTACGCTGCCTGGGTATTTATGTAAGTCGATCCGGTGTTTCCAAAGCTTTGCGCTTTTGGCAAGTGCGGGCAGTTCTGTTATTAAATCGTATGAATCGTCGTAAAAGCAAAAGCGGGTAATTTTATTATTCCACTTGGATTTCAATTCAAGAAAGATTTTCTTGATGCAGGAGTTGGAACTATATTTTATTTCAATAACCCTGCAATTTTCGATTCCTAACAGAGAGATACATTCTTCCTGTTTTTCGCGATGGTTGCGGTCAATGATCAACAGTTTTTTATTTCTTCTGTCAAGCGCAATTATTTTGCTCTTTAGCAATTCCGAATGTTGGACAACAAATCTTACTTGTTTAACAAGCCTGTCATAAGCGAGGCAAAGTTGCAGGTGCTTTTTTTTCTTTTTTTTCGCTTTACGGCGAATGCGTATCAGATAATATGCAGGTATTCCAAATATGAATAGCCCTGCCAGAAATAGTTTCATTTTGAAAAGTTTTATTGAGGATTAAATTTTGAATCATTACTGGTTTGATACTTCCATAATGGTAAATGTTTTTTTACCTGCGGGCATCTGCCATTTAACCTTTTGTCCCTGGCGATATCCAATCAGAGCAGTCCCGATCGGCGCCATTATTGAGATCTTTCGCTCCTTTATATCCGCTTTATCTGGAGTTACCAGCACAAATTCCAGGATTTTACCGTTTTGGTCTTCTTTGACCTTAAGTTTTGAATTCAACCTTACAACATCTTCAGGTAATTTATCTGGGCTAACCAATTTGGCTTTCTTTAATTCCACCTTCAGTTCCTCCGCGTTTTTTCTGTCGAATGAATGTTTGTGTGGGCCGTTTTTCAGAAAAGACAGTATTATTTCATAGTCATCCTTTCTCAGTATGAGGCTATTTGTTGATTGTTGCATAGTAATTAACTTAAAAGTGAAATGCATATTATGTTTTAAGGCATTGCCTTTTTTTCTAAAATAGATCTGCCAAAGCTTTTCGTTTCCTGCTCATGTATTTTTCGAAAGAATTTTGAAGGATGGATGTATTCCATACGCTTAATTAAGCCGTGTTTTTAAGCTTACTGGTAAGTAATTTAGAAAGGCTGGCTTCCCAATACTTTGCTTTCTGCTCCAGCTCAGCTAATTGATAAATATGATTTTTGGTGAAAATGAAAAAAGGTACTTCGATCTTTCCCTTTTCATCTTTAAGTTCGAACTGCAGTACGACTTTTTCCAGGTGCTCTTCCATTGTACGTTTTTTAAAAGTTCCGATGTTAGTGGCCTGGTATAGTTTTTTTACATAGCATGCATTGACATCTTCGAGGGTGATGGTAGTCCAGTTAAAATTACCTTCGTGGCTTTCCAGAATCAGAAGTTTCTTATTTAAGCCATCGAGCCCGATGATGCCGTCCTGCAGTATTTCCTGACTAGTAAAAGACATATTGTTTTCACTGCCTATCTGACTGAACCGATTCAGCAGTTTTTCCCTTTTTCTTTTTTTGTGTTTATTGTTTATGGAAATCAATACTAGCGTGATAGTTGCAATTGAGCATATAATAATCAAGGCTATTATTATTGTTGACATAACGATTCGTTTTATAATGAAAATAAATGTGACACATTTAGTGTCTTTGCAAGAACTTTTGGTTCAGAAATAGAAACCCCGTAGCGAGTAGAATGATATGAGAGGCGACGCCCAAGTCCTTACATTAGGCTTGGGGGAGAAGTATTAAAGTCCTTAAAATTAGAAAAGTAAAAAAGCTTAAGACAAAATGGAATAAATTCAGGGAATGACAAGGTATAGCAGTCACTCATGTCAAGTATGACATGTTTGGAGCAATAAAAAATAGTGATATGGCTAGGTTTCCCTGGCATTTGTTCCAATTTATGAAATGGAGATGCTTTGCACATTTAAGTTATGGTTAAAAATGACTCGCGAACTAAACTTTTTACTTACGACGACACTAGTGTATCACTTGCAGCAATAGGCGAGCTTTGGCTCCTTAGTACTGACTTTTTGAGGTACTTGCTTTTCTTCTATTCAGTTGCCGGATCAATTTTTTCTCTACGCTTTTCAAAAGAGTTTTCCAACTGTAGCCCACCTCAGAAGCTGCTAAATCGGGTCCAGGTACGCCAAAACGAATATTTAATTTTCTTGGAAAGGTTGATTGTCTACTTGATTGCTTTAGATAAACATCTACGAAGTTCATCTGCGGAAGATATTTTTTTAGCTTCCTTATCAGCTTTAATAATTGTCGATTTAAACACTCATTCATTTTAACGCCAATAGCCTGAATTTCAAGTTTGATGTTGTTGTCGCTAATGATATGGCTCATGTCTATCGTATTTTATAGATTTATTTATAATTATTGTCTTTAATGATCGTCGAAAGCTCATTTTCAATGTTCAGAATTCGTTCCGGCAGTTTTGGTGCGTTCACGATCCTCCATTCACGGTCGTTTTGTTCCATCACAAATGAATATTTTCTATTCTGTTCGTTAATGGCATTAACAAAATATTTTCGGCCGTTTGGTGTACTTATTTTGTTGAACTGAAACTGAAATTTTACATCGTCAATAAAAAAATCGGCCGTAAAAGAAGGCATAATATTCCTGTATTTCCGAATGAATTAAATAGAACATTCATGAAAATGGGAGCAGGACCACAAGTGAGTAAACGCTCGTTCGATCTGCGGGCGGCCTAACTGAATATTTTAAAACAGGAGAAGTAATATAACTGTTCACAAAAGGGATTAAACTCGGGGAATGACCAGGTGTAGCAATCGCTCATATCAAGTATAAGGTGCTTTTTAGGGTGTGTTACAATAATATTGTTATACGCAAGGGTCATTATACCAAAATTACGAGTTTAAGGAGAGATTTTCGTGATTTATGGACAATACTTAGTTAAACAAGCGTATTACGCTAGTTTTATAGTCGCGAACAGCCACTTATAGCATTTGTTCTCGGATGATGTTACTTTGGACACCTATTGAAAAAAATTTCTAGACAATTTCTTATTTAGATTAAAGGTGTAAGTCGGGATTGTCAACTATCTTTCTATTTCTTTCTGAACAATCGTTTTTACATCATTTTAATTTGAATGAAGTTTTAGTACATCAACAGGGTCAACTCGAACGAGTACAGGCAGTTGCTTGCAGATCCGATGTTCGTGAGCTAATGCTTCATGGTCATTAATCATCTCCGCGAAGAAGGTTTTAATTCTACTTTCTGGTGAGGATTGTCTGCTACCATACCTACAAATTCTCCGATTGACAAAGACGCTATTTTACTTTCAGGCACAGTAAGCTCCAATTGTTTTAATCTGGCAGATTTTACGATGCTTATTGATCATATACTACGAAACAAGATTTTAACTATAGCCATCGATCTTTTAAGTAACCAGGCTATTTTTTAAAATGAAGCAACTCGATGTGTCTTATGCCGTATACTACAATTAACAATATCACACCTTTTTCGTGATAGCTACAAATTATAGGACAACACATCAAATTCAAGGCTATTGTTACCCTCGCTTTTTCCTGTTTGTTTTTCTCTTCCTACCCACTGGCATACTTTCCCATCGATCCAACGAGATCTTCTCCAATGTCTTATCACCGTTATTCCGGAATTAAGAATTTCTTCTTCATTGATATAATAGGGTGAAGCAACTTCGGTGAGCAATACACTTTTTGGACTGGCAGTCCCCGGCACGGTGGCCCTCTGAAAACGAATTTGCGCATGATTTTGATTCAGTATCTCTACTGGAATAAAAGGCACCTGGTAAAAAGACACACTTTTACCCAATGTATAATTGAGCGATGCTTCCTGTTCTGGTGAGATCGAGGTTTCCTTTTTGTTTTGGTTCTGTTCAATCTCATAAACTCTCAATCCTTTGCCCATGGAGCTGGGAATAATATTTTCAAACGCCCAAACCAGATTGGATACTTCATCCCTTTTAAAGCTGACCCTTTCAAGCGGATCTTGCTGTATCGGCTTTAACAGGGTTGGTGCTAGATAAAATAAGGCATGGTCCGTAACAGACTGTGGGGCCACATGTGTGAATAAGGAAAATTTGTTCCAGTTGGTGACCGATCCACGCTGAAGCGCAGGAATGAGTGTATGGTATCCAAAAACATCCGTAACTAAAATACCTTTGATAACACAAATGTTATTAAGCTCCATCGGAAACGGAATTAAAAGCCAATCGTTACTATACAGCAACGCGAAATCAATAAGCATGAGAGTGGGTAAGTCGGTGGTCTTGGCATTTATATTTCCAAAATTAATATTGTTTTCTTCCATTTCCCACCATCGGGGTTTGGGCATGCCGGGGTAGGTAACGGCCGATGGAATAAATTCGTTGCTTCTCGTTGTAATGTCCGCTGCTCCCTTTTGCCTGACATTGAAGTCATACCAATCGAGCCGGTCGCCAGAATAAGCACCTGCATCCAAAATCGTTGCCTTTGAAGGGTCCTCCTGGTTTTGGATGCTGAACCGATAATCAAGCCGGTTTGATAGCCAGGCGCTGTTTGATTTGACTAACGAAGCGCCATAAAAAATAACAAATTGTTTCTTGAAATCACTGCCGGCGTTGATAGCACTGTCGGCTTCTACTGTACCGACAACTGAAAAAGTATTATTAACCCATTGCTCATAATCCTCGTCCAAAAGTTTATAGATTTCATATCCATCCAGGGTCCGGTCTTTTAATGAGTCGAAGACTTCCGAATCATTGTTGTTTTGTCTGATCAATGATAGTAATGTTTCCTCCGGAGTATTTGGCTGCGCATTTTCCAGTAATTGAATTTTAAATTTTTTTAAAAAAAACTCAAGGTGTAGCTCAAGATTATTGTCATTGATTATTTGTCTGAAAAGCTTTCCCGATTCGATTCTGAACGCTAAATCGGGAATGATATTCTCTTGCTCGATTTCCATCTCCAAAGGCTTGGCGAAGGACTGGCCCAACGGGAAAATATCATTGCCAATGCCAAAATGTGTCATTTGCTGTTGTTCTGTAAGCACCTTTGATTTGATGGCCGACCCCGAATCCATTCCGTCAAATTCCCCCATTTGCCATTGCCGTGATAACATCCACATTGCATCTCGCACTTCTGCGCTTAGCGATTTGCGATAATTCGGAGAAATAGGGATTCCCTCAAGCCTGTTGTAACCAATTATAGCTGGAGAATCAAATGGGGCCTGCTGTATGTCTGCCTTTGTTAAGATCATATGGATCAATTATTTTTTCATTATCAATTTTTAAACAACAGTGATACATTGCCGTTTGTAGCTGAAAATTCGGATACAATGCCTGGAATTGTTCCTACCCAATCTGTTTTGGACAAATGATCGGTGTTCAATCCCCTTTGTTTGGCGCGCCTGAGAGTATCCATCAAAATGTCAAATACTTTATCCCAGTTCCATGTGCCTCCTTCCTCAGGAGAAATGACCAAAAGCAAAGCTTGCGGAGGCTCACTGTCAGGCTGGTTGTATTGAAAGGTTATTCCCGTCAGTTCTTCTTTAACCGGAATTTCTTCAACCCACTCGTCAATCACCATTCCACTGAAATTCGACCGGGCCCAATCGGGTTCAATATCCTCAGGAAAATGGTGGACTAACATGGAAAGCTTATTGGATGTTGTCCGCATGTCTGGCGAAAATTCAATACCAAGCCAACTATCTTCCTCGACATAGGGAAGCTGAAGTATGTGCAAGATGCATTTCTTATTCAGCAGTGCATTGGATAACAGCCTCGATGTTTCAAAAGTTAGCATGTTATTTCTGATATATGTCACTTCGCTCAGCCAGTTCTGTATATGTTGATGGGAAGAAACCTTTGTTTTGTTGATAATGTATTGGAACAGGTCCGGCTCTTTGGCATAGGCAGTTTGTATATCGCTTACGCGGTCAATTTCCCCATCCTCTATTTTTGAAAGATGAAAAACCGGGAAAACTTTAAATGCAGGGCCAAAGAAAACTTGGAAAGAATCAACGAGGTCATTTAGCGCTAAGCTTTGCGAATTGGCTGCTTTAACCCGGATTTCTTCTATTCGGTGCAACACTTCTAATGCTTGAATGATCAATGCCTCTTTTAGTGGTGATCCTTCCCCTGTAAAGGAATTGGGAAATGCATCAGGTATGGCAAAACCTGTGGCCGTCAACAGAAGATTTCTGATATCATCGCATGTTGTGCGGTGATTGCCATCAATGGCTTTTTCTATTGCAGTTGCCGTTTTTTCAAGAATGGCCACTAATGTCTGTTTCCGAAAAGCAAGGGCCCCCATGTCCGTTATATTTGGACCTGATTTTTCTAAGTTGATATTTTTGTAATTGGATATTCCAGAATATTGTGCCGGATCAAAATCCGATGCGTCAAGTGGTTTGGCATTTGCGATCAGTTCCTTTAGCCGTTTCAATAACGGAAATACATCGGCTATACTTAAGTTATTCTTTGACGCCCTCTTGT
This sequence comes from Flavisolibacter sp., assembly GCA_045805145.1. Classification (GTDB taxonomy): domain Bacteria; phylum Bacteroidota; class Bacteroidia; order Chitinophagales; family Chitinophagaceae; genus Flavisolibacter. The sequence goes on from JBJMLU010000090.1 coordinate 46,413, forward strand.
AGTCAATGTTTACCTTACTGCTATCCTTGATCTGTTGGTTTTTGCGAAATGAATATTCGATGTGTGATGAGAGTTCGGAATCCTGGTTGTCAAGATAGCTTGTAGCCATATAAACAAAATCAATTGGCTGCATATTTAAATCTTCCAGAGTAACCACAGCCTTGTTTATACCGTCTCCGTCTGTTACTGTGCATTCGATCAAATTAGGCATTCCTATCATTTCTCCCAACCATTCATTCAATGCCGGTTCCGTAAATGCTTTTGGCGTCATGGTAACATTGGGCCAGGGATTAACTGGACTGTTTATAGTTGATCGTAGCAGCACACAGGCCCGATGCGTAAGAAGACGTGCCGGAGTCCTGGGTGTTTGAAGCGATTCGAATTTGGCGGGCGGCCTTAACTCGTTAATGGATTTAAGTAACGCCCCGGCACGATCGGTATTTCCCTGCACCAACTGGTGAATGCTTTCAAATACCATTAAATCTTTCATCGCATCCACACAATCTTTTAAATCATCTATGCCATCCTGAACGGTTTGCTTGTCATTGCCAGCAAACTGTAAACTATCCAGTGGGTTTTCAGTATTAATCATTGTCAGACCATCCAGTTTCGTGACCCACTCGTCGGGACGGTTAGCTTCAGTGACCTCAGGGATGTCTGGTTTCGTATCCTGGCGTGCTAATGTTTTTGCCCGTAAAGGATAAGCAGCGCGCAGAGAAACCAAGTATTGATCTAAAGGAATTGCCTGGTCATGAAGAAAGCGTTCCAGCCTCGCGCCCAATAATTCTCCCAGTGTATGTCCCATTTGAATGCCTTCATAAATATTTAGGGCTTTTCTTGCACGCTCAGAATTTAAGTTCACCGCCATGCTTTGAGGATTAGCAGCATCAAAATGATGCAGGTATGCACTTCTTACCAAAGCTGCGGCCTTTGCCTGGGTCACTGAAGGTGTGTGGATATATCCGCCGTCATTATTACCTGCTAAAATTGGTCCGTTGGTGGCTGCCCGCCATTCATTGGGAAGATCAGTTTTCTGCAACTTTACCTGGCCAGTATCCGGCTTTAGATTTTCCAGCCAGCCATAGGCACCGATTACGGTTCCTGTAGCTTTTGTAGCACTCACATTCATTTCGAGCTTTTTAAAGCAAAGGCCTGTTTGCCACGCATCCAGCCGGTATCCCAGACAGTCGAGATGTTCAATGAAAGCACGTTCAACACGGGCCGACGGCAACCGCATCAGATATTCAAGTGCAGTAAAATATTCCTTTAAGTAATTGAAATTATTGATTAAGGCGGGCGGGGTAGGCCTGTGGAGAAGTATGTTCCGCGTTATAATTTGATTTAAAATATTATCAGCATTCTTCAACAGATGAGAGGCTGCTATTTCAGGAACCGGGCCAGGGGTGGAAGTAGGATATAAGGTAGAAAACGGAATTAACATCAGCTCCATCGGCGTAATGTCATCATGATTGCCGAAGAAGTTTATATACTCCTTAGCGGCTACGAAGTTTGTAAGTGGTTTTCCATCATTAAAAAGTAAAAAATTCGGTGCGAAAAAGCTTTCAGAACTGAGCCAGTGATATACACATTTATACAATTGGGTCAATAAGCCATGTCTCAAAAGATGATATAGCAAAGGCGCTTCAACCGGAGTTTCACGAAGTACAAAATAGTTTGCATTCGGGGAAGAATCCGCACGAATATAATATTCTGCAAGCCATTCAATATAATTATGGCTTGTGGATGCACTCAAAGGAAGTATCGGTTCTGACTCACTGGCCGGTACTAAATCCACTAATTTGTTTCGATCCAATGAAGTAGTGGGCCTTTCAAAAATTATTTTTTTTAGTTCCACCATCCCTTCAGAAGTTGCGCCTGGGAAAGTGGATACTGATTGAATGAGCTGTTCCAAAAAAGGATTAGACTGCATAGGATTGGTTTGATGAAGACAATCCCGTAAAAACGATTGGCTGTAGCCAAATCGCTGCAGAAAAATTTCCGAATTTGGATAGAGTCCAAGGATTTGATCCAACAACACATGTGCATCTCCGGGTATGCCTAATTTTGTGACATCCGGAATTTTCTTTTCCATGTCCTTATCCAGTGTAGATAATAATGAAATCATGTGCTGGAAAAGAAGATTGTTCTTGTCTAATTTGGTCCATTGGAATTTTTTAAAATTGCTGGTAGGTAGAATGCCGTATGGTTGTGCGCCCGTACTTATAACCGGAAGTGGCCCGCGGCCGGTAACATATGAACAGAAAAATTCCCGGATCTTTTTTAACTCTTCAATTTTAAAGAGAGGATTCAGCAAATTTTCCAGATAAAATCCGAGCGTGGCAGGATAGAGTGCCTTATTCATGGAAACGGCATCATTGTACTCGGTAGCATGGCTATTCTGAACTTTTTGAAATAATTCAGGATTTATACCAAGTGTTAGCGCTGTTCTTTTACCATCTTCCATTTCGTTAGCAGCAATGCCTAAAAAGGAGGATTGCAATTCCTGCTGATATATTTCTTCGTTGTAGGCCTCGGGTACCTGGTATCCTGATTTTTTTTCTTCGGTATTGTTGGATGGAGTACCCTGGGACACAAAAGCAAAGCCTTTGGGTACATACAAATGATTTTCAAAAAGGTGTTCAAGTGCTTCCGCACCCGCCTTGTCTGGTGGAACTACTAAAGGGGATTTATCGAACAACGTTCGAATCCCACTTACTACGATATGACTGAATCCGGTTTTTGGATCAAAAGTGGGAATGGATAGTAAATTAACCTTAAACGCCATGCCTACCTGTAAGGCGCTGTCAAAATCCTGCACCCATCCAAAATCAGTTCCTTTCCAATCCAGGTTCTTGGAGGTGGAAGTGGTTGCTTTCGGATCAGGGCTTAGCGGTAGGTGGGCAGGTACAGGATTTCCTTGTAATTCTAAAATGAGGGTATTTTTGATATATAGTTGGAGCTTTAACAGATCCGGCATGACATGGCACCAAAGAGGTTCGTTCCATGACTGGCTTTTCGTTTCGGGCACTGCTGAAACAAGGTCAGATTCTTTTGTTATGGCACTAAAGTCATCATTTGGGAGCAGAGCCAGCGGTTGCATTTTTTTAATAATCCAGGCGGCGCGATTGGCTCCATAGAATTGTGCAATGGAACTCCATCTTTTCTTTCTCGATTTCTCAAAATCACCCTGACTGCTGTCTTTCCAAAGAGTTTTCCAATAATAACTTCCCGCTTCTATTTCAGAAGCCGTGAGTGCAGATTCATGCGAATGAACTGAGATTTCATCGGGGTATGCTCGAATCCATAGTTCAGTACCATTTGCCGCAAAACGTGTTTCCAAACGTAATGGAAGAAATAAAATGGGCTGCTCTTCGTTTATCTGGGACAGCGGATCGGTCGGGGTGGCAGCATAAAGATTGGTGATTGAGGCAATTGAATTCACATCGATCCTGGATAGGGATTTCGAAATTGCATCTATCTTCAATTGCAGTCGCTCGTCTCGCGAACCTTGCAATTCTTTTTTTAAGATATTTTGTTCTTCTAATAAAGCGCTTTTTTGCGAACGCATTTCATAGAGTTGTTTAATACTATCGGTATATGCGCTCATACAGTTTTATTTAAGTTCTCGTCTGCCATCGAAGATCAGGCAAGCATTTCTTTAGCGTGAATTGCGATCATTACAGGTTTTTGATAAAGGATATAAGCCATGTCGGCTGAACTTCTTCCCCATTTTAATGATCCCAGGGTGTTTTTTTCTGTGTCCGACATGTTAGCGGTGATGACCGAAAAATTATCATTTGCAGAAATATTTTTACCTGACACTTGGTGCCAGGAAGCGTCATCCCAGGTAAAACTTGTTTTAGTGAGATCAGGTTCCTGAATGTCCAATCCGAATCTTGTCTCACCGGGTGTTTCCTGCAAAACAAAAAACCATCCCGGATCAGTAGCATTTCCATATGCGGCTTCTATGGAAAGGTCAAACCCGAGAAATTTCAGATCTGCGCCTGTTTCCATTTTGAACACTGGGAATTTTATTTCAGAACCGGCCGTTATTCTTAGTTTTTTTTGCGAGTCCTGTACCGCACTGACCGCATAAATCGATGTGTTAGGAAAACTTTTTAGTAGGTCTCCTCTGATAACGAGGACCAGCTGGTCTTCATCTGCGACATTCCGCGGTTTATTGTGGGTACCGAATTCATCCAGCTTTGTACTGGATGTTTCGTTCTTCCAATTTTTCCACGTATGAATCGGTGTGATATCTTTAAATAACTCCAAGGTTAACTCTGGCCCCGCAGTGCTGTTTAGATCTCTGATGCCTTTTACATCCCAGAATTGCCTGAAGCAGCTTCCTCGTTCGTCTGTCGGGTATTCCCGCCATCTCATTTCCTGGCACATGGCCACGTTGAGCCCCACCATATAAGATTCAATAAATTTCCGATTGGATTGTAGTAAAGTGACCGAGTTATTTGTGATCAGGTGAAGATTAGGAATCAGGTATTCCATAGAAATCTCCTTGAGTTTTTCATACATGGGATCCTCGATATCCGGGTAGGCCAGAGCTTCTTTTATTTTCAAAGGGTTATCGAACCAGCCTGCTTCTGGCATGTCAAGTGTTTGGTTAAGCAAGTAAGTGATACTGGCACCCGGATTTATCGTATCTGAAATTGTATCTATTACTTTTTCTTCGCAAGGATTTATTCTGGGTGGAACTTTAATCAATTTAACAAATGAATTAATTGCCTGCTCAACTTCAGTCATTGACAAACCGAGCTGATTGTCTCCAAAATTAAATGGTGCCTGCACCTGAAATACTGGATGTTTTATTATGGTGGTGGTATATGGTGTACCAGGCAATAAACTGTAAGCAGATCTTGTTTTGGCAATAACGAGTTTTTTCAGTTGTTCAAGATCAAGCACCGAACCATTGCTTTGCAATTTTCTTATAAATACACCTTTGCGGCTGACAAGCCTGCGAAAGGCAATGCCATAGAAGGAGCCATTAAAACAACTGGTTTCAAATGCATGTTGCAGTGTACTAATTTTCCCCAATGAATTTTTCACTTTTATTTTCACATGAACAGGGCTGGCAAACGCAATCAATTCCTCGGGTGTTAAAGAAACCATATTGCGATCGTAGATCTGCTGGCATACAGCTAAAGAAGCGTTTGCCGCGTCAATGATCTTGTTCGCATTAAATATATTTTCAACCTGCTGCCAAGCCTTTTGAAGGTATTCGTCCTGGTATTTTCTCAACACTCGTGCACCTAGGCCTGCGGCACTTCGGTATGCTGGATGCCGGTTTAATTGATGGATCCAGTTTTGAGATTGTAAATCGAGTGAAGGTTCAAAAATATGTTTCTGACCATAAAACGGCGGTGTAACAACAGGGTCGCCATTGGCATTGGTTGTCGCATCCAGCAAATGCTTTAGTTTTTTTTCAAAATCTGAAAGGTTATTGGATGAATCATTTGTGATTGGGACAACTGCTGTGGATTCAGGTGACTTTAAAGCACCCTCCAAATACACAGTAAAATCTGAATTGTAATCATTAATTCCAAACGCTGGGTTTTGGCAATTGATTGGTTTCCTTCCCACCAGCGGATCGGTAGGCCTTGCTTCCAACAGCGTTGCAAGTGATTCAAAATCCATATCATCTCCTGTCCGGAAAAACCATTCAAAATATACAGGGAAATCAACCTGGGTTTTGCCCCACGAAGAATCTTGTGAATTAATGGCGATCAAATCCGCTTCGCCTTGGCCCAACCCAGCAATCCGGCCGCTTTCAAAAGTTGGAATGACAAGGGCATAATAACCTGTATTGGGTTCAAGCTTTCGTGGACAAACCAGACGGCTGATGATATGATCGTCGGCTGATGCATCGGCACTGCCGTTTGCCGGTATTAATTTTTGGACGTGTGCCCATAAATGTGCTTGCTGGTAATCCGGAAGTACTGTTCTGTCAAGTAGGAGGATCTGTGGCAAAGGCACCGTCTGCTCTTTTCTTTGAAACTCTATTTCTTTCAGCACGATCAGTGATATCCAAGGCCGTAAACTATCCAAATTAGGCGCAGCAGGTGAATAGCGCCACGGAAAGTCTTCTTCATAGAATTCAATATGGGCAAGTAAGTTTGGAGCAGATGTGGTGCTCCAGTGGGCAGGTTCTGTTTTAATTACCAAATCCTTGCTAAAACCAATGATATCCGGAGGTCCTACCAACTGAAATTCCTTTGTGCCTCCTTCCTCATTGTTGATGTCCACTTTTAAATTCAGCAATGCTCTTCCTCCGGCAGTACCGCCATTGGTAAGCAGATCCTTTTCAATGATCGTATTTCCCAGACCTTGCCGCAGCCATGGCATAAATTGATAATTCGCTACGCTCATATTTCCATGGTTGATAGTATGATGGTGTCTTTCTTTTTCAATTCCTTTCCATTGCTTTCAGCTTCTGCCTGGCTTGTAAACTGATTGGTCACTTCAGCTAGGTCGGTCATATTCGCCATTGAATACATTGCTTGCTTAATTTTAATTTTTGGCGGTGCATGGAAAGACTCCCTGTTATTTTCAAAGGATAGTTTGGATTTTGCAGCCGCTCCGCCCGTTGCTAGAGTAAGGATTGCGGTACCACTTAAAACTGCAATTGGTATTTTTAGTTCCTTTTTCTTTTTTTGGATATAAGTGATTTCGTAATCCATAGGCTTAACCACAGCGTAACCTGCGAGCGCGTCAATTGCTCCCAATTTCATCTCGTTTCCACTTTTCATATTCTCAAAAGAGGGTCGTGAGAGCTTTTGGTCTTTCGGGATATTATAGAAATTTCCGGGAGCAAATGAATCGAAGAGTGTTGTGCCGACTTCAGCCATTGGTTGAGTGGCATTCGGTGGAACACCGGTTATCGAAACTGCGGAAATAGAAAAGCGATTGTTATTACCGACGCCTTTATTTCCAAACTTTTGAATATTTGTATCCAGTGGAACCAATCTTTGATTAAATGCAAGTATTGTATGAGGATGCACAATTACTTTTTGCGCAACGCCACTGATTTCACGAATGGTGACTTTGGAAGCCGAATCGATTACGGTAGTTGATCTCCAGTTGGTATCTTTTGATATTTCTTCCTTAAGCAGTTTGAGAACATCTTCCTCGCCGGCTTCGAGTTCAGTGATGACGTCTCCAAAGGTCTGATCTACCGGGATGGTTATTTCGAAAGGACCCATTTTTGCGTGAGCATTTCCCCATATGTGCCAGAGGTTCGGACCTGAGAGGTTGCCATGGACATCGATAAAAACATCCACAAATGGCCCATTGATCCTTCCTGTCAGGTATATTGATATCTGAAAAAAGAATGGATTGAATTGTATGAGCGCGTCCAATCCCGTGCCGGCATTTGCTGTATAGGGGCCGCTCTTGGCAAAGAAATGAATGTTAGCGCCAAACTGCACTGTATTGGTGGTGAGCGCGAAGTAGGTATCGACTCCAATCTTGATGTCTTTTTCATCAAGAATCTGGATGCCCAGCCGAGCCATTTTTTGAAGATCTGGTGGTGCTTCTTTGAAATCAGGATGAAAGCCTCCGCTGCTGAAAATAAAAACAGGAGAAGATCCCCAGCCCAACCGGAGCGCGAACTGGCCGGTCAGCGTCATGGTTAATATGCGGGAACCCTGCAGCGATGCATCAATGGTCAGTAATTTTTTCTCAAAATCAATGATGCCCATGAAATTAATCTGCAGCACCAATATTGCTTTTTCCGGATCAGGAAGCAGTACACGGACGATGCCCAGTATTGTAATGATAATTGGCTCGGGTATTTGAATGATAACCCCAATTTCTGCCGTGACAAGCGAAGGGGAACCCCAGCCGATCTTTACCATGGGACCGATCAGGAAACTATCATTGTCCGTAGCAGGAAAAACCCGCTTGAGGTCAGCAACTATTTTGGTAATATTCTTAATGACGTCTTTGGGGAAAAGAATACTGTCCAGTGTTTTATCTTTTATCCCGGCTCTGAGTCCATCCGGATCTATTCTCCTTTTCAAACCAAATAATCCACCGACACCATTAAGGGTAAAACCAAAACCAATATTTATTGGAGAAAACTCCGCCGTAATGATGATGAGTATGGAATAACCTTGTTGTCCACCAGGAAGCCGGGTATTGATGATGCCAACGGCCTTGATGGCTAGTTTGATGGACTTAATTTGTATTTCTATGGCGCCGATATATTCATCGGGGTTTATGAGCAGGTAGCCACCTGCATTTACTGCAGCCGTATCAAGAGAAACGCCAATGCCCGAAGGTGGTTTAAATCCCAGGTTCAGATTTAGTGCTCCCAGGTTTCCCTTTTTATCATCAGGAAATGAAACTGCCGTACTAATGCCGATATTCTGAACAACAGCGACCAATGGTCCCAGTGAAGCAATGATATCTGCACCGCATGTCAGCTTGAAAGTCCCACTTTCCGGCCGGATGGTAACGGTTAGCGAATCGAGATTGATAGGTCCAATTGAAAGGTGCGTCGGTATTTTTATTTCCAGTGCAGCACTTCCTGAGAAATACAATCCTCTTTTTTTAGACCATCCTACAGTAATATCAAAAACCAGGTTGAATCCGCCTTCAGGTAAAAGCTTTGCCAGGAAACCATCATCTTTTCCTCCGCCGATGCTAATGCAACCTTTTTGCAATGCTAATTCAATCAAAGGACTAAATGTTCCGTCATACTCAAGCCCTCCTTTTGCATATAGTTTTTTGCCTGTGAGTTTTAATTCCTTGCTAAGGGCAATTATTGTAAAATCGGTTGTGTCATTTCCATAAATAAGCTTAAGAGCCACACTGGATTCAATGGCTGAATTACCTTGTTTATTAAAGAAGGACGTATCCAGTTGTGGGGGCATGTCCGGAAGGAATTTAACAGCAATACCATCCTTTAATTTAAAATCGGTATCCACTTCAAGCTTCCAGTTTTTTGCTGGCAGGTCAACAAGAAAAGCTGCCTGTGCATGTATAAATGGCATCAGTCCAATGCCGCCAGCAGTGGGATTGGCAACCGAGTTTCTTATGGAGTAACACAATATTCCCAGTTCGCTTAGATTGGACCCAATCCCTTCATATATCTTGAGATACACCTGCGGCAGTAGCCTGGGAGCTTCCAGCGTAGTCAGTGGTCTGCCCAATAATAATTCTTCATGTTCCTTTGGTGTATAACTGAACTGAGTTTTGGCACCGAGCGTTTGCAAAAGCAGAGAAAAATTCCCTAGAAGCAATTCATATTTTAAATTGTTGGTACCCCAGCCATAAATTTCGGCGGGAAGGGTAGTGGCTTGGCTGGAAAAATATTTAGGAATGCGGTCATAACGAATTTGCATCCGGATATGATCTGTTTGAAAGATGGCATCGGACCGTTCTTTTCTTTCTGTTTCGATGAGGCCAAGAACTCTTAAACTGGCATATACTGGAGGAACTTTGTCGGCCAGGTAACAAATCATTAATAGATCCAGCAGGCGGGGTACGAAGTCGGAGAGTATTTTTGTTGTGTCAAGGTAGGCAGTCAAATTGAGTTGCTGCAGGCTCTTGATTATTGTTTCAAGTGATAATACTGTTTTTGCAACTGCTGATAATAATTCGCCGACGCGTCCTGCTATTTCCGTGTAGTCATTTTGTGCCTGGACACTAATATTAATAACTTTTTCGAGCTTCTCTCTTAGTTCTACTATATCGAGAGCCGCCAGTCCCAGATCATTTATACCGGGAGGTAACTGCCACCCAAGGGAATTCACCAGGGCCTTCGCACTTTCCTCAGCACCAATAAGGCCTTCCAGGGTAATGAATGCACTACCAACACCCGAACTTATTTTTTGTAGAGTATTGTTCATCTGTATGCATCAATAATTCTATTACCCGAATTATTACTTACCCATTTGCCTGTTCTGAAATCGTAGACTTCAGGAACATTGTCCAAGATTTTGATTTTGGTGCCGTCAAAATCGTCCATACCCAAGGCGACCAGATATTCTTTCGGATCTGTTTGAGGCACCCATTCCAAAATCCGGCTTGTTGTTGCGGGCGTACCGAAATTTTTAATGGATTGAAACTTCTCCTGTGCCTTTTGTTTCCACAGGCTGAGCCACCCACCGCTGGTGGGCTGAGGAATGATATTTGCGCTGGACTGGTTCAGACTTAAAAGATGTTCATTCCATAATTTATTTCGCAGCCGTGAGGGGCACAGGCTGGTGGGATAATTATCTACACCATTAAATATGCTGATATTCATTTCCTGGGCTCCGGTATTTCTCAGGGACACTCCATCCAGGTTGGCGCTGCCTAACGTTGCCCATTTATCGTCAATGATGGCTACTTTTGAGTGGACATAATTAGGCATCACTCCCAATACTTTTTCAAGCGGTTTCTGGGAATTCGGTATATAATCAGTTTGCTGGGTCCAGATGGTAAAGAACCCGAACTGGCTTTCTTTTCCCTGTAAAGCGCTCTTCAAAGCCCTGATCCTCCCTTTTTGCTCGGTATCATATCCCGGTAGGTCCATTTTTACATTCGCTACTACAATCAACTCAACACTGGATGTTCTGATCTTATCGACAAGTATGTCATAGATCTTTTTTTCAGTTATGTATTGGTTCTCGATATAAATAAAAGACGTTGCTTCATTAATCGCTCTCAGATACGATTCCAAGATGCCCGTTTCTCCATCAGGAAGATCAGTAAAAGTCTCTTTGGGAATGGACCGGTTGATCTGTACAGTGGCCGTATTGGTGCCGCCTTGCTGGGTTACAATAGGTGGCGTAAATGTCTCTGAGCTTCCGACACTATTCCAATACTTGTTAAAAGTATCTGTAATGGACGCAAGTGCCGGGCCTTTAATCTGGGCGTTTACATCATGTATTGGTAGCTGAACCCAAGAATTCCCATACCTATAGTCCTTGATTGCGTGTGACTGGCCGCTAAAATAGCTATTCATAAAAGGTGAGGCTGTAATAAAACACACTTCGTTATCGATAACGGTATACTTGGCATGGAGCGGGTTGAAGAAGTCGCACGTAAATTTTTTTACTACAGATGCCTGAGCTTCGGTAAAATAGTCTTCTACAATTTCCCCAGTGCTTATTAAATTGGGAGCGCGGGGTGCAGCAAATAATATCAGTCCTCCTATTAAGCCTGCAGGAGGGCTCAATAAAAAAGCAGCAGTTACTCCTACCTTTAGCTCTGACAAATCCAATTTTGAATTGACCTTCAGTATAGAAACATTTAAAAACAACGGCATCATTAGTGCTGCCGCAAAGGCTGGTGAGGTGATGGAAATTCCTAAAAAGGTAACATCCCTGATCAAGATGCGCACATTGGTCCCGTTAAAGGTGTAGGCATCAGCCATGATTTTTTCCAGACACTCACCTGGTGTCTTTATTCCTGGCGAAGGAGGATTCAAGCCGTCGTCTTGCCCTCTGAAATCAGGTATAAATTTATTGACCTGGAAATAAAATTGCTGCATATGAACCTGAGACGCAGAATTTTTAATCGCTTTTGTAAGAGAAGACCAGGAAATTTCATTGTCTATCTCAAAAACCAGAGCGTTGTTGTCCGTAACCATTATTGGAGCTCCAGTGATTCGGTCTCGAACTGTCCAGCCATTTAAAAAAGATGAATGAAAAACAATGTCTCCTACATTCCAATCGGTAGGCAATAGATGGTAGTCAGATTCATACAGCTCCACGATGCCATTGAAAACACGAATCCTGTGCTGCGTAAATGTGACAAGAGTTTCAATTTGAAAACTAAATTGCCCAGAAGAAGTGGTTGTAATTTCCCCCTCGTGCATTTCTACATCAAAGCTTTTTATAAAGGCTTTTACCTTTAAATCAGATATACCAATCCCATTTTCGTTAATAACTTTTCCGGTGATATTGATCATGCTTCTGTCTAGTATTATATTGTGATCGGTGATGACATGCTTTTTATCAAGTCACATAAAATTTCTTTCAACTGCTCCCCACTTGTATGAAATACATGCATTTGTCATTAAGTAAGGCCAAAAAATTTATGCTCGGTCTAAAATGAACCGTGCGATAGCTATTCGTATTGTACTGAGTACACAGTGTGGTATTTACCTCACTTTGAAAAGTGTAGGTGTAACACCCGCTTGGAGGTAATTACTTTGTGCAGAAATCAAATGCGAATAATAATTTGATACTAAAACGGTGTCTTCTTTACAGCAGGTTTCAAAGTGAAGGGATTGAAATGTGTAGAGTTGGGATGGGAATCAGGATACAAAAAAAATTGAATCGAGTTAAATAATTGTAGCTAGTTAATTAAATATGCTTATTGAATTTAATATTATTTATTTAAATCGAATTATTTATTTTTTTTGAAGTCGGTTTAAACCGGATATCAAGATGATAAAATGACAATTCTGATATGAAGAAAATGTTTTCATGCTTTTTCTCAAATGCAAACAATGCATTGCGGATATCAGGACAGTTTCCTTTTTTACGGTATCCCACTTTTGTAGATCATAATTTTATTCACTTCATCGTCCTCTTGCATATTCGAACGTTACGGATTCAAGATTAGCGCTTTAGTTAACAAATAGAATAGCCTCATAAATGTCCAGCGGAAATGACCGGTTTTTTAGCTCGTTTCACCTGTCATTTTTCTATTGTAACATTCCTTTTCTCTATTGCTGTGACACATCACCATCGTTTTTCAGCGAACCTGTTTTATTTGTTTTTGCCTCGTAATATTTTAATGAGGATCCGCCTGACATCGCCAACGTTTGAAGTGTGTAAAATGTAGATCTCATTGCAGAAAAAAATTACAAGGATTCATTCACCTCCAAAAGCATCGCCGGGGGTGCATGCTCTGTGAACGTTTCCGGATGGTGAGACTGCTCTTCCCTTGTCCGAACAAACGAGACGAAGCCTATTTCGCGTGCTAACGCCATTAGCATGGGAACGTCAACTTACCTTATTGGTCTTTCTATCCCCTGCCGCAGTTGGTGCAGTAAAAGAAGGATAAGTTATCTGTAATTATGCCTCAAAACATCTCATGGCTACAGATGATCTGCCGCAAAATCGAATTTAGGAAACTGGGTGGATTGAATCGAGTAGCTCATGGTCAAGAAATACTGATAAAGCGATCAGAGGTTATATTCTTCGTGCCGTGTCCGCAGATTAGGTACCATAAGGAAAGTATGAAGTTAGTTAAAGAGAATAACTGAGCATACGCAAGGCCAATTTTAAAACGCTGGATATAGTGGTGTATTGTGAATTTGGATTTATGAAATAAAACAATTTGCATATAAAAAGGGTAAATAGTTTTTTCCCAAGATTATTATTCCGCCTTAAGTAATTTTTGGTCAATTGATATCAAAAATCAAATCTGTTCGGAGCCACGGACTACTCCTGGTTCCTTTTTTCAAAAGACAATGTGAGTTTAAACATTATCGGCATCCATTTATTACTGATTCTTGTTAAGGCAAACGTTTAACATTTTTATCTCTGAATGGCTGTGATCTGGTTATTGCTCGAAGTATCAGTTTTAATATAAGAAACGATGCGCCAAATTTTACTAAATAATGATAGAAGGTGTTATTTCTTCAAGTCTGGGAACCATAGTAATTGAGCAATTTTTTCCCGAGGAATATAATGGTGTGATTCTCTCCGGTTTTCAGGTATAATGTTGTCAATACGACTTTGGAAACTATCTTAATACAGGAGTCGATGTTTCACCACTTCAAGATACGCTTCTCCTTGAAGTTTACTTTTCTTTCACCGCTGGTAAATTCACTGGGAAAATGCCAGGAAGAGGCGCAATGAATATTCCGATTGTCTTTTTTTACTGTAATAATTTTCTTGTCTATCCACTTGTTTCCATAAATTATAAAGTGATAATGAGAGTCAGGCAAGTTGCGATACTGGGACCACGGCTTGCAAGAAATCATCGGTACGACTGATGAAAGTGTCAGAATAAATTCATCAAAGGGAAGATTTTGTAATCACCAATCCAATTCAGACCGAATTTTGCGAGAGTTCTCAGAAACCAGTGCGAACAGGTAGACCAAAACTTTTCCTGCAGAAAATTTAGCCAAATCACGAGAGGGTCACCATAGAAAAGACAGATACTATCGAACTTTATTTTTTGTGTCTTTTTTCACCAGCCACCATCCTTTTTCATCTAAAGAGAAAGTCAATTTTCATACTATCCTAAAAGAGGCTTTATGTTCAATGCATTCGAATTACCCTTCACCATTCAGTGAAAAAGCTCTCAGGTGATTGCGTTCTTCCCAGATTTTTTTCATCGTTTCTGCTGCCTGTTCTGGTGAAATCTTGATGTATCGGTAAAAATCTTTTTCTTGTCTATGGCCACTGATTTGCATAATCAGTTTTACCGGCGTACCAGCTAAAAATTCGTTGGTGCAAAAGGAACGACGGGCTGTGTGGGCTGTTATCCAATCACATTTGGCTTTGGTCACTGCAATCACTTTGCTGCCCTTTTTATGGCTAAAAGTGATCAGCTGATGGATACCCGCGAGCTTTCCAATTATTTTAATGTTCCGGTTGAATTCGGGATTGCTGGATAGAGGCAATTGGTGATCAAAAAGATTGTGAAGCATCTCTTCTGCTTCTCTGCGCAAAGGGATCACCACCCACTGATCTGATTTTTGCTGCTTTTTGTACAGCAATCCCTGGCGCAGGTCATGAGCTTTTAGTTTGGAAAAATCCGAAAACCGGAGTCCAGTGAGGCAGGCGAAAACAAAGCAGTTTCGGTCGATCATTAACTCTGGGTATTTACTGAGGTCGGTGCGATAAAGCTTGCTGATTTCATCCAAAGTGAGGTAGATGGCATCGGACGCTTCATCAGGAACTTTGTAATCCGAGAGGTCAATCGGCTCGATGATTTTTCTTTTGATCCGGTCTTTTAGAAAAATTTTCAGTTGTTTGATAGTTTTTCCAACCGTGTTTGCCTTAAGGCCTATGATCTTTTTTTTGAAACGAGGCTGGATGTAGTCAAAGCTCAGGAAACGGATAAATCGGTCGTAAAAGTCAAAATCGAAGGAGGAGAAAGTGATGTGCTTACCACAAAATTGTTCGTAGGACTGCAAATGTTTTTTGACGTTTTCAAATATTTGAAGGGTGGCTGTACTCACCTTGCCTTTTTTTGCTGCGATGTAT
>JBJMLU010000091.1:0-18757 GCA_045805145.1 Flavisolibacter sp.
ACTACAAGAAGCTAATACTAACAAACCATAGCAGCAAACCGATTGTTGTGTGCTTTTATTTGTGTTTCTTAATTATTTGTCGAAGTGCTCTTTCATATTGAGTAGAATCTTTTGGATTCTCGCCAAAACTATGTCCAAGGTTTATTAGTCGATTGTTTGAGTTGATTCGGTAAAAGCTATAATAGTTGGTTCCCGAAAGGGCAATACTTTCGATAATATTGTGTGTCGTATCCAGGTCGGGATTCGGTAACTCTTCAAATCCTTTCACTCGAATCAATTTTCGATTTTTCAAGTCAGTCAGATATAAATGATAAGTTGGATTTGCTCTTGCGCCTGTGTAATAGAAAATAAGTATGTCTTTCACCTTGTCATTGTTGAAATCTTGAAAATCTATGTTTGGATACATACTGAACATGGAGTCACGAAAGAAAATTTCTGTTTGATTTCCATTTAGTCTGCTAAAAGTGAGAACCGCATTTTTTCTCTCAGCGTCATAATCGTTGGCAGTGTCGAAAATGTGTAATGTCAATTTGTAGGTGTTGTCTCCAAACAGTGTCACAGTGCTATCTGTGTATATCTCCGTTGGAGGTTTTATTGTTGTATCGACGGATTTTGCAATGGTTGTGTCAACATGTGATGACTTTGATTTGTCAAAGCATGACGTCAATGAAATAAAAAATAAGCTAATTAGTAATGGTCTTTCCATAATTGCACACAACGGCCAAGGCTTTCTGCTGTGCTGTATTCTGTGCTACTTCAGCCCCGAACTGTTGCTGAGTAAAGATAGAAAGCTGATGGTATATTCCAAACCTCGGTTATATTCGTTTAGCTGGGACTGCAGCTGATAAGCGATATGTCGATGAGGATTTGTTCTGAAGCCAGCATAGCAGAAAACCCCTTGTTGCACGCAGTTATTTTCGTAAAACAAAATTATTTTCAAATTCAATGTCTCGATTATAGTCTGGTAATATTGTTTTTGTTTTATTAGTTGATACAATTATGAGAGTGTCCTTTTTGACAACACCTCTGGTTGTCCGATATACTATTTCACTTTTTGGTCGTTCAACGAATTCGACATTAATAATGTTTGGTACGTCGGTTTTTTTATTATTAAGTGGGTTGTTTAGTGTCAGATAATTATACCGTGTCTCTTTAAAATTTAGCTCATATTCAATTCTGAGTGCCGATAATTTATTAAAGTTGGGAATGTTTTTGAATGGGATTTCGATAGTGTTGTCGAGCTTAATATCGAATATTGTTTCTGGTTCATCTAAATGTGCGTCGTAGTCATAGACGTATTGCACTTTTATTTTTTTGTTCCTTAATACAGAATTTTTGTCTGTCTTAAAGGTTATAAGAAAAGACTGCCTTGAATCATTTTTATAGCTTGCTTTTGTATCTTCCTCTTTTACTTCGTACCGATCGGAAAAAATTAGAGTGTCTTTCTCCCTTTTCCATATCCCTTTATATTCATGCCATGTAAAGCAGCTTATGTGAGGTCTGCTCCAAAATTCAAATGTCTTGTCAGGATTTAACGTCACCTCATGAATTTTCTGGGAGTAAAAAGTGTCTATGCCAAAAGTTGAGGGTGTCCCGAAGTTTTGAAAAATTAATGCCTTTTCTTGACTGAACAAGGTCTGTCCAAGAAGTAAAGAGGATATGATAAGTAGAAGTCGCATAGATAATTGCGTGCAACGTTAAAGTGTTTATGAAGTTGTGGCATTTGAAAAACAGGCGTCTCAATTAACCACAAAAGCAAAATAACGATTTATAGTTGAATGCTTAACGTTCGGCCACAATTTTATAAACACACTGTTAGGCGCTTTCAAGTATCTCAAATGTTTCCGCTGCTACATAAGGTTGTCCATAATTATAGTTGTCTGGAAAGTCAACGCTGCTAAATAAAAGTGCAGATAATTGTCGGTTTGTCTGAGTTTCATTAACAGTGTACTTCACATTGTGATGTTTCAATACTTTGGTGTAATGCTGCCACAATGGTGTCGGTGCAGCAAGTTGATTGTCGGTTTCTGTTTCTAAGATATTTGGTAGAAAACCAAAGACACTATGAAACTTTACCCAGTTACCAGAAATTCCATTATGAATTAAAAATAGGTCTCCCATTAATGAGGGGATGTCTTTGCATGAACCTTGAATAGAAAAGTAAGTTTCAGCTCCATAGTTCCAAAGTACAGGATGGTCAGTCAGAACTTTGATTTGATAAAACGGTCTTAAGTATCCAGCATGTAAATGATGGTCAAAAAATCCGTCACAAGCAATCTTCCAACTTTTTTTGTGTCCTTCAAATTGTTCGTCAAACTGGTCATAAAAGGCTTCTAAGGAAATAATCATTTTCCCAGTACGTGGTACTAGATTTAAGCCTGTAACGAAAAAAGCCCAATTGTCAATAAACTCTTCTGAATTAGTAAGTCGTATAAGTTGTTCCACTTGAAGGGTGTCTTTTTGTTTGCGCCTAACGTTTAGGGCTTTGCGCAGGCGCGGGAATTAGAATTCCGTCGGCCTGGCTACTAAAGCCGATTAAAATTACGAATGTTGAATTTCAGATAATGTTGATCAGGATTCCCATCGACTGTAGCTGAAGCCGACCAGAATTACTATAGCTGAAATTTACCCATCAACTCCGCTTGCGCAAAACCGATGTTGGCTATAGTACCTTCTCATTTGTTCTCTCCAATCGATTAGCCCTCTTTCCTTATTCGGCCTTACTAAAGGATGATAGTATTGATTTCCGATATTGATAATTTTCACTTTTAGCGACTGAAGAGTGTCGAGTGCCTGGCTAAGCAACTTGTGATTCTTAGGATTTGTCCCACAAGCAAAAGCAACTATGTCACCTTCTTCCAGAAAACTACTGAGGTCTGGGCGTCGGGTGGGCGAAAAAATAGAGTGCACATCATAACCCTTGGTGTCTAACTCCTCGACAATGTCAAAAAACACTTCGCTCTTTGGCTCAATAATGTCAGACAGATTAATCACTCTTATCCATTGAATTGAAGTCTGGCCCCCCAAAAGATGCTTTATTCTATGCAACGTTGGATCCGCGCGAACAACCGTGTCGCGGTCAAAAACTTTAGTGTCGCTTCGACAGCTCCCTGGATTAAGTAAGACAACGGTAAGGTCAGGCCGCGCTTGAAGGCATGTATCACTCTTTATATCAAGTGACTTCCGACAATTTAAGTGGTAAGGATGTTCTAATTTGTAAAAATATGCTGAGAATTGGGCCATTGTATTACAGCCAACGGAAAGGGCTTGCCGAAGGCGTTGAACTAAGGTAGTGTTTTGTTCTAAACGACGTAGCTTTTGGCAAGTCTGTGTTAGGCGCAGTTTTATCTTCTTACACCCATTTCTAAGTATGCGTGTCTCTCACAAAAGACCAGGCCTTTTAAGGCCTTATTGGCACACAAGCTCCAAGAGCACTCTTTTCCTGTAATTCCTCTTTCTTTTTTAAGGAGCTCTATTTGAAGTTCAGTGGCATTAAAGTCTTTCCAATTGGCATAATCATCTATTCGAACAAAATATTGCTCCTGATATTTATCCCGCTCATCCAAACGCCAGAGAGTTCCATTGGCCTTATGTTTATATAATCTATACCAAGGAGCTGTTTCAACTAAAATAAACTCATTATCAAGAAGGGGTTGAATTTGATCGGCATAGTAAATCTTATCACTTAGCATTGGAGAGACTAATTGCGCCTAACGTTTAGGGCTTTGCGAAGCCGTAGACCTAAGATAATATTTTGCTTAAAATGAACCAGGTTTTGCAAAGCCCGTGTTAGGCGAATTAGGCTTTTGACATTTTCCACTTTCCTGCGCCAACTATAATCATGTTACCACCCTTGTCTTGTTCATTATCGGTGAGAATCTCCCAAGTACCTTCAAAAGTTTGTGTCAACCAATCAAAGTGCCCGATATATGTCAGCACGAATTTTGAAGTAGGCGGCGCCTTAATCTGCTTCCCGTTTTCATCTAACTTAAACAATTCATATTCTTTTGTGAAGCTGATGAAAGAATTTTCCAAGAAACCTTCGATTCTGGAAATTCCGCCATTTTTCAGTTCAGCTTCCATATCGATGCACTTGCCCTTAAAAGTGTTTTCTCCTGAATCTTCCAAAACCATTTTAAAAGTGACTTTACGAACTGAAACATCATAGCTATTATCGTGTTCATAATATCCATTCCATCGTCCCGCTATAATTGATTTGATAGCTGCCATTGTAGGAAATTCATTTCGCCTAACGGAAAGGGCTTGCCGAAGGCCGTAATCTAAGATAACATTTTGATTTAAAGTTTGCAGGCTTTTGGCAAGCCTGTGTTAGCCGAAGTGTGATCAAATTATCCGACTTATATATCTATTCTTTGGAGGTTCACCTTCAATATATATCATTTCCGCATCACCAAATACAAGAATAATAGCTCTATCACTACCAATATATTTTAATGCTTGATTTGTATTAAACACCTGTTGATCTATTTTTGGATTTTCTGAAATCACATAACAAGAAGCCTTGTCACCTTTAAGCAAATGTATACGGTCTAGAATTTCAGAGTGATTTCCATTCACTTCTTCAAAGAGGTCCCATTTAAGAAAGTTAAAATGGGATAAGTCCCGTAAAAATTTAACCCTGGCACTTTTAGAAGAAACGAATTGAATGTACCGTGATTGTTTGTCTTTGATAACAAATCGTTCTATCACTTTTATTTCTAAAGGAATGTTCATTCATTTCGGCTAACGGTTAACGTATTGCTGTCAGTGCGGATATTTGTTGCACTTCAGCCTCACTAATGTACAAAAGTCAAATAGAATTCCGAAGTTGAACCTTTGTTCTGTAGCCTGCATTGCAGCAATACGATGTTGTGCGTTCGTGCTACCACTATTCGGATAATTTTATTCAATAAGGCAACTTGAAATAATCTTCACGTACTTCCAATTTGTAATTGTCTATTTTTAGCTTATGCAAGATTTTTAAAGTCTTTTCAATTTGTTCAGAAGGCGCGTCCATAACGATTACGTACAAAGTGTCACTTGATTTATAGCCTCTCAACATATCCAATAGCTGCGTTTCTGTGCTTGCCTTTATTGAATTTCCACCTATTAAAACATTGTAGTGGTCTCTGAATATCATAAGCCTACTTGTGTCAGCTGCAGGTAAAACTGCTTTTTGGGATGTATCAATCTGATTAGTTTCGGATTGTTTCTGTCCTTTGTCTGAGTTTGTGTCACAGCCCTGAAGAAAACAAATGAAAAATGTCAGTGCTATAATGAGTTTCATAGAATTTTTTTTGTTGAACTCTACTCTGCATGACGCACAACGTTAAAGTGTTTATGAAGTTGTGGCAATTGAAAAACGTCAGTTTCAATTAACCACAAGAACAAAATAGCGATTTATTGTTGAATGCTTAACCTCCCGCGACAATTTCATAAACACACTGTTGTAGGTAGTGCTTCTCTGTCCACCGAAACCATGTGTCCTTTTATAAGCCTCTCTTAGAATTTTCCCATTCCGCTCCGTTCCATAACACAGGACAACACCCAACAGGCTTTATTTGGTAATTCGGCTCATCAACTTGGACCAGAGTCAATAATTTTTTTCCAAATAAAATATGCAACCTTGAATTCATAGCAAAAATGTCAAGTAAAGCATGTGCGATTTCCTTGTCAACAAATTGAAAATATCTAAACACAATGACAATACCTGATTCACTTACCTGTAAGTCAGAAAGACAATCATTTAAAGCATTAAAATTTTCTCCGTAATAATCTGGAAAGTCAAGCTGCTTCGCTAAAGCCTTATGAATTATAGTAGCGTTCATCCATTGCTTACAATCAAAATCAACAATTTTAAATTGCTCATTTTTAAACCACTCAAGGTCTTTCTCCAAAACGCTTTTTTGCCAATACAAATTTGTCCAGCCATTCTGCAGAATGCGCCAATCAAGTCTCTGCGATTCGTCCGGGTTATTTCTAAAGATTGCCATAGTTTGGTGTGTCCAAAAGCATTACCTACAACGGAAAAGGCTTGCCGAAGGCGGCATAAATTTAATGACTTTTCAGATTTAATGAATCGCCGCTTTTGGCAAGCCTTGTGTTATGTGCAGTTTTCTTATATCATTTATGAACCAAACTAAAGGATCCGAAGCAATAATCTCCTGGATTTTCGATAGAGTTGCCTTCTAAGTCCTCACTGATGAAACTTAACTGAATGCCACTGGGAATCAGTTTGAGCCTCACATAATACTGATCTCCATATTTCTCAGTCTTTTTCTCAAAGTCAATCCTCTCTGCATTCAACTGGGTCATTACAGAATTAAGATTCAACTGATCGGGATCGTTGATTAGCCATTTCGATAGCTGAATAGAATCTCCTCCATCAAGTTCATGTATATAGTCAGAAAAAACTAGAAAGAGCGTGCCCTTATTAAAATGCAACTCGATATTTCCATAATGCCAAATATCGTTTTTTAAGACCTCATCAATGTGACTTTCAGCTCCATCCGGAAATGGAAAATTACTAAGTATCCACTCTTTGGTCTGACCAAGTTTTAAGCAATCAAACCTTCCAGTTTTGAAGAAATCTAATAAATCAATTTTTATAGGTTGGTTGAATTTCATTCAAATTGCACATAACGATTAGGGCTTTGCGAAGCCGTGACCTAAGATAATAATTTGCTATAAATGACGCAGGTTTTGCAAAGCCAATGTTAGCGGCAGTGCTCTTACTTATTCTCTATAGTCGGAGCAATAATCGGTTTTGTTTTTGTTGGATCGATGTCACTCCGTACCTCCGCCTCAAAAATTTTGTTACCTATTCCAGGAGGGGTAAAGTGTATAACTAGCTGAACATTTTTTATTGCGGTACTTGAATCCTCATAATTGGGAATCGGGATATCAACCTCGTAATCCAATGATGTCTTTTAAGAATCCAATGATCATGAGTAGGAAGTCCGAATTTATTAATTAAATTTTGAAAGCTAGCGACCATCCACTTCCTACTTTCAGGATCGGTAATATTGCTGCCATATTCAGTATGATAGCACATATCGTAAATACTCTTATCGTTTCCCTTCTTACAATACTCTAAAAAGGTGTCAACGGATGTGAATATTTTATCTTGCTTCTTTAAATTAGAAGAACATGAAATCAAAAGTAGAGTGCACAGAATCGAACGACTTATACGGTTTCCCATGGTTTTATTACATTGCCGCTAACGTTAAAGCATTGGCGATGTGGCGGTCGTCTGTGTTCTGTCTGCCCACCACCGTTGCTGATTAAAGAACTAATGTAAAAATTTTAATTAAAAGCTCATTAGTATTTGGTGTGATGGGGCAGGAGATAGTTAGCGAGACAAAGCCGAGAATATTTTCGTTGCCCGCCATATTGCCAATGCACTGTTAGGCGCATCTTAAAAACCGGCTGGACGCATTATCATCTCTTATACCAGACAAATTTTATAAGGATGAATTAAGGTTTAAGAAAGATTCGAAATGGTTTTGCTTTTACTGTTCCGAGAAAGGTGTCTAATTTATTCCAAGGTCCATCCATACCAAAAGTTATATTTAATGTATACCAACAGTTAGTTTTGACCTTGAAACTGTCTAAACTCGACTCTTTATTATAATCTTCGATTTGTTTGGTCACAGCAAGTTCATAATCGAACGCCTTTTTAGGATTCAATCGAACGAATGATTCCGGATATGTCAGAATATCGTTCTCAATGATGATTGAGAAGTTTGGTGGAATCGGCACTAATTCAAAATAGAAGCCTGCAGATTTTTGTGTTCCGCCTGTGAAACCTCCATTTGGAAATAGGTTGCTAGCAATATCAAATTCTTTTGCCAGATATATTGGCTTATGAGTTTTATTGATCAATCTTGCCTTCAGCAAATCATGATTTGATAAACTCATGGTGTCGTTTTTTGAGCTCAATACTAGCTGAATATCTTTGCTGCCGTCACCATTGGGATCATGAGATTGTTGCATCTTCGGAAGGCAACCGAAAAGGAAAACGAAGCTAACACATATGTAAATAAATCGCATGGTCTGTATTGCGCCTAACGTCTAGGGCTTTGCGTGTGTGGGCAGTCATTGAACTTCAGCTTGGTTAAAGATATATAGCATAATTGAAAAACAGATGTCCAGCTCTTGCACGTCAGCCCACATGACGCAAAACCCATGTTGCCTGCTGGCGTTTATTTCGCTGTATTCCTTAATGATTTAATCGTCTTGTGGATGTCGGCTGGTATTATGAACAGATTGTAGCACTCCTTACAAATCCAATCACCATTATCATTTTCATATCCATCGGTATCTCCATAACTTTCTTTGTTTGAAATAGTCGTAAAGCAAATTTCACAATGGTCGTGCTTCCAGCCATCTTCAACCAAGTCAAAATACTTTGAGTCAAACTGTTGCCCTACATATTGTGTAGACGAGCCGCCTGATTTGCCAATTAATGCCGGAGTCGGCTTCCACACCTTGTATATCCAACTAAATTGGCGTAGGTAATCCACCGTGTCAAGCAAATAGCTTAACTCAATGTCACCTTTGTTGGGAATGGTTACGTAAGTCTTCTTGTCTTGGCCTTCTTGCATCAAAGAATGTCACTTTAGCTTGCAGGCAACAATAAATATACGAAGGTCGCTGGCCCTTGCAAGATATTAAATATAAATCTCAGGTAAAGTAAACTTCAGGGAGTTGCAATTGCGGTTTCTTGTTGCCAGTTTTACATTTCTGCTGTCATACTAAATCCTGACAACCCAAATTCCGCAAATTTCAAAAATGGACAACCCAAATTCCGAAAAAGTTTTTTACCACTTTAGCTTATCAAGGGGGCTTTCAATATTGGCAATTTTAGGTTTGCTTACATGGGTATAGATCATGGTTGTCTGAAGGGAGTTGTGACCAAGAAAAGACTGAATATATCGGATGTCTGTTCCTGACTCCAAAAGATGTGTGGCATAACTGTGCCGTAACATGTGAATACTTCCTTTTTTATTTATGCCCGCCTTACGCTTTGCTTCAGCGAGGATCATTTGAGCGCTTCGCTCGCTGTACGGTTTACCACTATCCCCTTCAAAAACATATTCTTTTGGCTTGTATTGGCTATAGTATTCTCTAAGAACAATCAGCAATTTTTTGGAAAGGGGAACCATTCGGTCTTTTTTGCCTTTTGCCAGCCGGATGTGAAGCATCATCCTTTTTGAATCAATGTCCCCGATTCTAAGA
Organism: Flavisolibacter sp.; assembly: GCA_045805145.1. GTDB lineage: Bacteria > Bacteroidota > Bacteroidia > Chitinophagales > Chitinophagaceae > Flavisolibacter. Next base: position 9,241 of record JBJMLU010000091.1, read on the forward strand.
GTAACAAGCTCGCTCACTCTTAAGCCTGCAGAATAACTCGTCATCAAAAGAGCCTTATGCTTCAAATTTTCCGTCTTACGAATTAGTTCAACCACTTCTTCCTCGGCAAGGATATCGGGCAATTTTTGGGGCTTTTTAGGCCTTGGAAGGTTATAAAACTCACTTTGTCTCCCTTGAACTTTTTCAAAATAAAACTTAATGGCATTAACAGCAGTATGGACATGAGCTTCCGAATAACCTTTCGTTTTAATGAGCCACAAAAGATAAGATTGAACATGCTCCTTAGTAAGGCTTACTATCGAAACATTATTTAATAGTCGCAGCAAAAAGTGGAACTCGTTGCAATAGGTTTTGATCGTTTTTTCGCTATAGCCTAATAGTTTTAATTTCCCTTGATACTGTTCGAATGCGTCTATATTGGCAGAGCATAACGGATATTGAATTAATAATTGTGCTCTCGCTTTAGAGACTTTGTCTTTTTGCAGTAACGGTTTAACCGCCTTTCGTTGTTCCAAATAAGTCTTTAATTGCTTGTTGTCAATTTCTGCCTGGCCTTTAATTGCTGTACATATTTGTCCGAAAGAGTCTTTACTTAATGGCAAATACCAAAGCCTATGTTGGCTCGACCATTTAATTCCTTTTATTTTTCGAATCTCCTTTTCAAGTCCAATGTTGGTGTTAAACTTCACTGCAATGATTTCCTGGCCCCGATAGTGAAAGGGCAAAAGCTGAATCTGCGGCAGCATGTGGACGTGGTTTTGGTGTTGTGTTAAGCTAAAAAGAATTAAAACAACTACCAAGGGTTTTTTCCCCTGGTTTTTGTGGGAAAAACAATGCACTAGCGCATCCTTCTCGCCGTTTCGTTATTAAGAATAAGCAACTAAATTTGCCTAATAAGTGACCTCGTAATAGGGTGACCAATTCGGTGACCTGAAAACAAAGATCTTTTAAAAAGCTTGCTGGGCGCGGGTTTGGCGCAATCGTTTGAATCCTGATATGGTCACAAAGTCTTCAGCAATAGGCAGGGCTTTTCATTTTAGCAGCTTCAGAAGCTTAATTCCTTCGTACAATAATTAGATTAGTCTTTTACATGGTACCACTTAAAACCGTGTCCTGAAAGCGATAGCCAATTCACATCCATATTCAATACAATATTCCCCTTGGAATCGAACAGATCATTCATTTTACCACCGCCGACATCTTTTACAGAGATGGATGCATTTTGGTTTTGACCACTCAGGTTGTGCAGTACGATCAATGTACTATTTTGCCAATGATATTGAATGCACAAAATGTTGGGGGAATGAACATCTATAATTTTCCAGTCACCATAACCAATTTCCGGACAGGACTAACGCAACTGAATGACTCTTTTTATAAAATTCAGCAGTGAATTTGAATCATTTTCTTCGTCTTCAACATTCACAAGGTGATATCCGAATGCGCCGGTGTCAATCACAGGCCGGATCGCTTTGCGGGCTGTGGAAAAGCCAGCATTGTTCTCTTTCGACCATTGCATCGGAGTTCGTATGGCCAGGCGTTCGTTCAATGTCAAATCATCTCCCATTCCAAGTTCTTCTCCATAGCGAACAATAGGTGTGCCTGGTAAGGAAAAAAGTAAGCTGTAAGAAAGCTCCAAAAACTTCAGATCATTATTGAGCATAGGCGCAAGACGCCTTCTTATACCGCGATCATACAAACGCATATCATCATCGGGACCAAATCTTAAATACACCTGATCCCTGTCTTCATCGCTCAATCTTCCCAAATCAACTTCATCATGATTGTAGTAAATTATATCGTCACTCAAGGAAGTTTTACTAAGATCAAAGACTGCGTCAAGCATTAAAAAATTTCCTAACAACCTGGGGTTCCATTTATCAATCGAAGATCATATTACAACCTTTAGTCGCTGATATTGAGCGCGTAAGGCTATGCGTATTTTTACTAACAAATTGATAGCCAATTTACTTGCAGTTACGGCCTAAATATTTTTCCTTTGTCTGTCCTAATTAATAACCCCGAATCCGTACTATGAAAAAACTTTTTACCCTCTTAGTATACTCTACTTTTTCTTTTATTTCATTTAGTCAAACGGCAGCTTCGACCTGGTCGGTAAAATTTGCGAATGCCATGATTAGCCGGTACCAGCCCACTATTAATGCCATGACTTCGAAAGGATGGGAGTATTCGAACAGCATCATTCTGCATGGAATGCAAAAAGTTTATGAGCAGAATCCAGATGTCAATTATCTAAACTATATACAGGCCTATATTGATACTTATGTAAACGGGAGTGGCACAGTTACAGGCTTAAGCCAAAGCCTTGATAGGATCCATCCCGGCATCCTTTGTCTTTTCCTATATGAAAAAACGGGTCTTCTAAAATATAAAACGGCTGCTACCAACATAAGAAATTATCTTATAACGGGCGCACCTGCTTATCCTAAAACGCCCAACGGCGGTTACTGGCACAAAAACACAACTGGTGCCACTGGTTATGATAATGTAATGATGCTGGATGGCATATATATGGCGCATCCTTTTTTGGTAAAATATGGTCAGTTGTTTTCAGACAATATCGCTATCGATACAGCTGTCAATCAAACACTGATGCTGGACTCTTATCTTCATAGCTATACCACCCACCTTATTAAACATGCATGGGATTATGCCAAAGTAAAATCATGGGCCAGTCCTACTACAGGCATTTCTAGTGAAGTATGGTCAAGGGCGATGGGCTGGTACGTAATGGCAGTAGTTGACATGTTGAAATATCTTCCAAATACCCATCCAAAATACAACCAAATAAAAAATATTCTGACCGACCTTGCTATTGGTATTCAAAATACCCAGGACCCTACAACAGGTCTTTGGTACCAGGTGGTTGACAAGGGAGGTTCGGCAGGTAATTATCTTGAAACCTCAGGTAGCGCCATGTTTGTCTATGCACTCAAAACTGCTGTTGATAAGGGTTGGATAAATTCGTCTTATTTAGCTGTTGCGCAAAAAGGATGGACGGGATTAAAGACAAAAATCTCTATCTATACAGATGGCATGCCGGCTATTAATGATTTTGCACCTGCTATGAGCGTTCAGAATAATTATGCAGCCTACGTTGGTATTGTCTCAGTAGATGCGCCAACAGCCAGTGGGACACAACATCCTCATGGCTTCGCTGCTATCATGATGGCAGCTTCTGTTATGGAATTTCCGCTTGGCACGTTGCCTATAAAATTTATCAATTTCACCGGTTCAAGAGAAGGTTCTAACGTATCATTGAAATGGCAGGTAGGAGACTATACCGAAGCAAGCAGCTTTATAGTGGAACGATCACAAAATGGCATTGACTTTACTGCGGTTGACCAAATAAAACCTCAATCAAACAGCAGCCAGTTCAGCGATATAGTGCCGGAAAACTCAACGATATATTACAGGATCAAAGCGGTATTGCTTAGCAATGAAATTGATTACAGCAAAACTATAAGAATCGATAAAGAAAGTATTTCTCAAAGGCTAATAGTTTCATCAAATAATGGAGAATTGAATATTATAGCCCGGGGTATAAAGGCCGGATCTTATTGGCTGACGGTATCCAATAGTGCAGGACAAACCTTACTCACTAAATCTTTTTACACCAACAGTGAAAGATTAGAAGAAACTGTGGCACTTCCTGCTTCCGCAAAAGGGATATTTTATATTCAACTAAAAGGGACGGAAACATTGTTTAACCGCCCAATTATCATTCGTTAGTATGACTCTACGAGTATTCTAAAATTTGTATTTAAATCCGTCACTATGAGAACAAGATCGAGAAACCGCATAAACCTCCTTTCCATTCTGTTGTTAACAAGCCTGCTGTGTTATGCAGATATTGCATGGTCACAATTATGCAGCGATAACGTTAACACTGTTTATGGATTAACAACTGCGGGCGAACTCTATCCTGTTAATATTAATACAGGAGTTGTTGGCACATTAGTAGAAAACCTCACTGACGGAGTAAATCCCGCTGCTAATTCGAATGCAATGGGATTTAATCCTATCAATGCTAAATTTTACTACTTCTATAGATGCGCTTCAGCAACGGCTCCTAACATTGAATTTGTTTCGTACAATCCTGCTACAAATTCATTGCAGGTATTGTCGGCACCGGGCCTCGCAGCACCAGCAACAACAAAGATGAGATCAGGTTGTGTAAATCCTGCCGGCACCGGCTATTATACCTTTGAAATTACCGCTACTGCGGCTAATTTATGGTACTACAATATCATCACCAACACCTGGACAAACGTATCCGGCAGTTTTAAAAACGGGGCCACCGACTACACGGCAAATTTTAAAACCTTGAATTCAGGTGATATGGCTTTCGATGTAAAAGGAAATTTGTGGATTGTTATTAGCAACTCTACCAACTATGCAATGTATCTAATACCCAACCCTGTGCCTACTGCAGCAGTGGCAGGTATAACAAATATGCAGCAATTAATTGCGCCAACGGCCACGCCGGGAGGAGTAAGCATAACAGGATTTTGTTTTAATGCAAATGGAATAGCATATTTAAACACCGGTTCAGGAGTTGGAGTCAATAATAACAACCTCTATAAAATGACCTCGACAACCTCAGGACTGACCTATATTGCCACTCTTAGTTTAAATAGCGCCGGAGACGATTTCACCAGTTGTTCATTCTCTGGTGTATTGCCCGTAAAATGGCTTGGTTTTACCGCGAAATTGACAAAGGGAAAAGGTGTTCAACTGACATGGGACATAAGTGAAGACATCAATGTGAAAGAATATCATGTTGAAAATAGCACCGATGCCACTCACTGGAAAAAACTGGCAACAATTAAAAGAAAAACACTTTCTGATCCATCCTATACCCACTATGATTATAATGACCTTAAATATTGTCCTGGTAAAAGTTTTTACAGGATTGTACAGGAAGATCTACTGGGGACAACCCAAACATCAAACATTGAGCAGCTCATTGCTCATGATGAAAAATTTTCCATTGGTCCAAACCCGGCTATTGACAAGATTACTATCAATCAATCAGGTATTCCTGCAACACAGGCTGAGATCTATGATACCGATGGTAAATTAATATTGAGAACGCGCATTCTTTATCCCAGCGGCTCCATTGATGTTTCAAGGCTCGTTAAGGGGAATTATTTTTTGAAATTAAGTGCCGGCTCATCTGAAATCGCCCACACCAGCTTTTTAAAATTATAGACGCCGATAAAACAACTATAATCACCAACAATCAGTGGCGATATCATTGTGCTCCATGCCTGGGCTCACGTCCTGCCAGCAGTTGTTTTTTCTTTTATGAAACTAATTCAGGCCTGGGCAAATTTTCACCGAATACTTTTACACTCACATTCCAATATTTGTAGAGCGCATGCCGAGACGATGGATGATTGTTGTGTCCATCCATCCACAATTACACGGTATTCCAATGATGCTCCAAAGCATCCGGCTGGTTATTTGATCTGACTTGCTAATTGTTCGGTAATACTGCACAAACTTGCACCCCTCATATTCATATCCTCTGATCAGTACGATTTCATTTGCACAATAATTGTGAATATTTCGCCCTCCCATTTCTCAATACAATAATCTGAAACCTATTAATTTTTTCCTGTTCGAAATAATTCATTCGTGGTTTTGATTGGTTTGAAATAAACCGGTTACCACTCTAATAACTCTAAGCAAAAAAGCCTTCATTGCTGAAGGCTGTTGAAGAATGGTGAAGGGAGATAGTTTTGGGTGCACCATTCGTGGCTGCTGCATCAGGACCGCACCAGCACATAATTATTGATCAGGATTTTTGAAGGGCTGCCTGTTTGATAATCCTCGGGCATCACATAGATATTGAGCTGCACTGAATGTCCGTCATCATACTGAAAATAGATGGAATTCTGGCTGATCGCATATTTACCGCTTCCGTTGTTTCCGGCGGAATTCGGGGCAATGCTTTTCATCAATCCTTCCTCGGTGAACTTTCCATCTTTTGTAAAACTGATCTTTGCTGTGTTGTCTCTGTTGTTCACGAAAATTCCTTCCAAACGATAATTCTCCAACGGATCGATCTTTTGAAACACCATAGCCGGATTCTGAGACGACTGCAAAGTCCCGTCCGGCCTGATGTTGTATGCTGCTTCAGACTGCGCTCCATTCATGGTAACAAGAATGTTGTGATCACCGCTGCGATAAGTGCCAAATGATCCTGGCGTTTCTGCTTTTTGCGCCGGCAAATTGAATTGGGCAAATCCTTTTTCCGGCATATCGGTGTATACAGTGCCATCGGGCGAAAAATAAAGAACGCTAATTTCGGCATTGGACATGAGGTCGCCCTGGACGGACATATACAGGATGTAGTTTCTTACCGGCACACTGGTATTTGATGGATCGGTCCCTGTGCCGGCAGACGAAGAAGAACCCGAATTAGTTCCTGAAGGAATATTTGTGTGGCCGGTTGTATTTGAATTTGGAGTGGCCGGCTGTTTTTTAAATTCAATAGAGCCTACGACCTGCATCAGCATGGGAATTTTTTTCTCGAACAGATCCTGGGTACTTGCTCTTGTTACGATGCGAAGCGTGACGCCCAGGTATTTGATTACAGTAAGGTGATAAAACTGCGGTGCTGATTGTGATGAATAGCTTACATTCTTTCCGCCTCTGTAACATTCCCAGCCATTGTTGGTGGTAAATTTTACAAACTGCGGTTCCTGCGAAGGATTGTCGAATCCATCCATCACCAGTGATTCCTTCCAGAACAGCGGAAACGTTTTTTCGATTTTCCTGAGCGAAAGGGTTGAACGGTTGATGGTGATGCTGTAATTCTCCCCTGCACTTACTGATGGATCGGTGAGCACAACGCTGGTAGCTGTTTTGTTTACACTGAATCCGGCAGGGACTATAAAGTCGAGGCTCTCGAATTCCTCCTTGCTCTGTGAAAGTGCAGGGAGCAGTTGAATGAGCATAACCATCATCATCATCAACCGAATCAAAAATTTTCCGACATATTTTTTCATTTTTCAATTGATCTTACTTATTCAATAGCAATGATCATTCTGCCACACGAAGCTGACGCGGCAACCTCCGGGAAGTCCCTGCCAAACATTCCAGGAATAACCCAGACCTGTATGCACTCCCAGCATCTTTGCTTTGGCAAAAGAAAACCCCCTGGTATCATCAATGTCAGAAACCAATAATGTCTTGCTGCTTGGTTTATTATCTGCCAGTAGTTGCAGGTCGCGGTTCTCCTGTCCTCCCTTTAGTGGGATGCCAATCTGTTTCCACCAGGTGATGGGTTTTCCTGCATTGTCGATACCCCCACGAAGATTGAATTCTATGACATTGGCAGGAACTACATTGTATTCCACCGTAAAGTTGATGGCATCGCAGTCATCACCCGTGTGTAATACACCACTGGCATTGGTCATTTTTGGCGGGAAAGGGTAAAGCTTGCTGGCAAACTGTTTATCCAGGGGCGACAGCGTTGTGTTGACTGTAAAAGTTTGATTGTCGGTGGTAAGGCCCTGCGGGAAAAAATAATGCATGATAGAAGTGGGGTCGTATACAGTTCCATTGGTGCTGTTTTGAGAATATTTTGTAAATATATTCTGATCCACATCTGCACGGCTCCAGCCATCGGATGCAGCAAAAAATGCATAGACCTTTTCTACATCCCAGTTGATATGGGCATCGGCAGCCTGATGTTCATGAATGAATCCCAGCGCATGTCCAAACTCGTGGACCACTACCCTGCTAAATTCAGCATCAGATGTGTTGTTGTCGAACCATCCGAAATTCATGGTCTTTTGTCCGAAAGGATTGTGCAGGACATCGCGCCCGATCCACGACCAGCTTCCTCCCTTGGTAAATCCCACCTTAATCAGTGCATTATGCAGGTCATTGCTGAAATTGAAATGCACATTGGCCACGCTTTCCCAAACCTTTGCATACTGTTTTACTTTATCAATGACAATATTCGAAGCCTCATTGGGATAAAACGCAACAGTGATCACCTGCTCGGTAGGCCATATACGATCGATAAGTACTGAAAGCCCCTGTTGCGTTGAATTTGGTTGCACCAGTTGTCCGTTGCTATTGATATAACGAGGTTTGGGGTAGTCCTTCGGTATTACACCATCCGGCTTAAAATTGTCCAGGACAGGTCTGTTCACGCAAATTCGAACACTGGTGAAATCATAGGCTTTCGTGCCAGCCATTGGTTTAACCGCGGTCATAGAGTGATTGGCTGCAGTTTGTGGTTGAACGGTTTTTGTAGCGACCTCGTTTTTAATCTTTACCTGTGACAGAGCAGGAAGATAGATTGCGAGTAGAAGCGGAAGGAAAACTAATTTGCTTTTCATAACAATAAGTTTTGGCGAGAAGATGAAAATCGGGCTGAAGGTAAAAGTGCTGTATGGCTGTAACAATAGAACAAAAGTTATAAGCGGGAGTTGATAGTTGGTAGTTGATAGTTGGTAGAAGAGAGAGAAACAGAAAGAGAAAGAGGGAGAGAAATGAACCGCGAAGAAATGAGGACGCTGGGTTTTACGCAGAGGAAGACGTGGGGGTTTAGAAAGACGCTATGAATAACTCCTGCACAGTGTGGGGTTGGCCTCGAAAAAGGTTTTATGCAGTAATTATTTTCTTTGTAAATAATTTTGAGTTTAACTCTTATTTAGGCGACGCATTTGATTAAAGACCTCATTTAATTCTGGCAGATGTAAAGTCTTGTCATAGCCTAGACAACCTAACCATTCTTCAAAAAAATTTCACTTCGCGGCCTCCCCGCACTATGCAGGAGGAAATTCTTTGCATCTTCTTACAACCTTTGCGCCCCTGCCTACCGGCAGGCAGGTTTGCGTGAAACTCTCTCTGCGTCCTTCTTTCTCCGCGATTCATCTTTAGTGGGGTTCGGACATGGCATTGGGATTAGATATGTCCGCACTGTCCTTTTTTGTTGTGTCCTTTGCCATCGTGGTATCCTTTGAGGGTGCCTGGTAAGTTTGTTGGGAAGAATTATTGCAGCCTGTGGCCAGCAGAGCACCGAGAAATAAAATGTAAATAAATTTTTGCATGGCTCTTAGTTTGATGATTAATAAATGAGGATCTTCTTTATTTAGTTCTTACATCATTTTAACGATTGACTCGCCTTTTGGAGGATTTTTTTTCTTCGCTGTTTGCATTTTTTGTTTTACCATCCTGCTCACCCGATACATCAGAAAAATAGCCAGCGTGCTGATGCCCACAATGATCCATCCCAGAGTTGGATAATGCTCGAGTGGACTATACCTTGTTTTCTGAACGACGATCATACCAGCAAATGCGGCGGCAATACCTCCGGCAATTTGTTGCAACGAGGAGTTGATGCTCATAAACGCACCACGGTCCTGAATTTCAGGAATCGCTGTAACCAGTGCAGTGGAAGGAACCATTCGTCCAAGAATGCCTGCCATCATTAGCACATTGAGCGCAATAATAACCCAAAGCGGTAAAG